>JAJRXO010000372.1 GCA_024276255.1 Chloroflexota bacterium
ACCCTCAGGTTATCCAGGCCATGGAACTACGCAACGAGGGCGATCGCTGGCTCGAACAGGGCGATCTGGACAGCGCCATTGCCAGCTACGAAGCCGCCCATGCTGCCCTGCCTGACGATAACGATATCCAGGTCTGGCTGGCCGGCATGTACTGGGTGCAGGGTGACAAGGACCGCTCCCAGGCCATTATCGATCAGCTTGTCCCCACCCTCGGCGCCTCGCAGACCCATGCCGGCGTGGCGCAGGTGCTCGTCCAATTGAAAGACACAGAGAATGCCATCATCATGGCGCAGCAGGCGATCGAGGAGGACCCCCAGAACGCCAATGCCTACCTGGCCCTGGGCGGCGCCTACGAAGCCAGCGAAAAATACAACTTAGCTATCGAGCAATTTGCTCGCGCTGCCACGGTTGCCGAAGCCAACAACCAGCCAGAACTGATGGCCATTGCCCGCGTCCGTCAGGCGCAGTTACTGCAACGCCTGCCTTTACAAAAATCCCAAAACCAAACCACCCCCTGATTCCAACTCCTTCACGAGCAACACCATGGTCAATCCCGAACTACTCACCCCCTACACCGTCACATTGGCCGGCGTCGAACGACAACTGCCCCGCGTGGAAATCGCTCCCGGCGTCATCATCGCCATCCTCAACATCCTTGGCGACACCGAACTCAGCGAAGCCGTGGCCGATGAATTGGTCAAGCGCCTGCCCCCGGAAACCGAGGTGCTGGTCACGCCCGAAGCCAAGGCCATTCCCCTGTGCTACGCCATGTCAGTCAAGAGCGGCCTGCCCTACGTGATCCTGCGCAAAAGCCGCAAGCCGTACATGAGCGGCGCCATCAGCGCCGAAGTCGTGAGCATCACCACCGGTAAACCGCAGGCCCTGTGGCTCGACGGCAAGGACATTGCCACCGTCAGGGGCAAAAACGTCGTCGTTGTGGACGACGTCATCAGCACCGGCAGCACCCTGAAAGGGGCAATCAAGCTGCTGGAACAGGCCGGCAGCCGTGTCATCGCCAGCGCTGCCATTATGACAGAAGGCGACAATCCCGAATGGAAAAACGTGATCTCCCTGGGAAACCTGCCCGTGTGGCTCGATAAAGGTGACAATGCTTGAAAAACTGGAACTGATCGCCCAACGCTATCAGGAAATCGAAGATCAGATGGCGGACCCGGCAATCGCCGCAGACTATCAGCGCGTGGTCAAATTGGCCCAGGAGCAGGCCGAGATCCGGCCTATCGTGGAGGCATTTCGCAACTACCAACGCCTGCAGCAGGAATTGGCCGAGGCCAGGGAATTGCTGGAAACCGCCGATGATGCGGAGATGCGTGAGCTGGCCCAGAGCGAAATCGACGATCTCAATGCCCGTTTGCAGAACAAGGAACAGGAGCTGCACACGCTGCTCCTGCCCAAAGACCCCAACGACGACAAGAACGTGATCGTGGAAATTCGCGCCGGCGCCGGTGGCGACGAAGCCGGTCTGTTTGCCGCCGATCTTTATCGCATGATCAGCCGCTACGCCGAGAAAAAAGGCTGGAAGACCAATATCCTCTCCAGCCATGCCAGTGGTATCGGCGGTTACAAGGAGATCATCTTCGAGGTCGTGGGCAAGGGCGCGTACAGCCGCCTGAAGTACGAATCGGGTGTGCACCGGGTGCAGCGCGTGCCCGAAACCGAATCCCAGGGCCGCATTCACACCTCCACCGCCACTGTGGCTGTACTGCCCGAGGCCGAAGAGGTGGAAGTGGAGATCGATGCCAATGATCTGCGCATCGACATCTATCGCAGCAGCGGCCCCGGCGGCCAGAGCGTCAACACCACCGACAGCGCCGTGCGCATTACCCACCTGCCCACAGGCCTGGTGGTGCAATGCCAGGACGAGAAGAGCCAGCTGCAGAACCGCCTGCGCGCCATGGCCATCCTGCGCGCCCGCCTGTATGACATGGAATTGCAGCGCCAACAGGCCGAACTGGGCGCCCAACGGCGCTCACAGGTGGGCAGCGGCGATCGCAGCGAAAAAATCCGCACCTACAACTTCCCGCAAAGCCGCGTCACCGATCATCGCATCGGCCTCAGCCTCTACAACATCTCCGCCATCCTCGATGGCGATCTCGATCCCTTCATCGACGAGCTGGCTGCCGCTGAACAGACGGCCAAGCTGCAGGCCCTGGTGAGTGAGGCCTGAGGCATGCCGCAGCTGTCCGTGGCACAGGCCCTGCGCCTGGCTGTGCCGCAACTGAAAAACGCCGGCATCAGCACACCCCATCTCGATGCCGAACTGCTGCTGGCACACTGCCTGCAGGTCGAACGCCCTGCCCTGATCGCTCATCCCGAATATCAACTCACAACCGGCCAGCAAGCCCGCTTCCGAGAGTTGCTGGCCCGTCGTTTGCGACGTGAGCCCCTGGCCTATCTCATCCACGAACGTTGGTTTTACGGCCTCAAACTTTATGTCGACTCCAGCGTGCTCATCCCCCGGCCCGAAACCGAGATGCTGGTGGAAGCTGCCCTGAACTGGCTGCGCGGGAATCCATCTGCCACGGTGGTCGATGTGGGCACCGGTTCCGGCGCCATCGCCGTGGCCCTGGCCTGCCACGCTCCCCCTGCAGCCCGCATTCTCGCCACCGACATCTCGGCCGACGCCCTGCGCGTGGCCCGGCGCAACACCCACATCCACGGCGTGGCCACCCACATCGCCCTGATCCAGACCGATCTGCTGCAAGCCCTGGCGCCGCCCCTGCACCTGATCGTGGCCAACCTGCCCTATGTTGCCAGCCGTGACCGCGACGCCCTCATTCCGGAAGTACGCGATTATGAGCCCGGGGTCGCCCTATTCGCCGGCCCCGAGGGGCTCGACCTCCTCGATCGCTGTCTGGCACAGGCAAGGCAGCGTCTGGCCGCCGGCGGCCTCATCCTGCAGGAGATCGGCTATGTGCAGGGGAGCGCGGTGCAGCAACTGGCGCAACAACACTTCCCCGCCGCCAATATCTCGATCCATCAAGACCTGGCCGGCCTCGAGCGCATGGTCAGCATCCAGACGTGAAATGTAATGCGTACTGCGTATCTCGTATTTTCCGGCTCGGTGGAGAGGACGCCTCAGATTACGCAATACGTGTCACGGAATACGCTGCCAGCAACACACAACACGCCCCCCGTTACTCCTCATGACCATTAAGCTCTTCGCCTGCGATTTTGACGGCACGCTTGCCGAGCGTGACAGCAGCATCAGTCCCGCCGCCATTGCCGCGCTCGACGCGGCTCGCGCCGCCGGCGTATGTGTGGTAATCGCCACCGGCCGCATGCCCAACACCATGTCCGACTATCTCGATCAGCTACACGTCAGCGACGAACCGCTGATCACGGCCCAGGGCGCGTTTGTTTCCTATCGTGACGGCCGCATCTTGCGGCGCCGGGCCCTGGACGCCCGATTGGGGCGGCAGGCCGCGGAGATCGTCCGCCCCTTTGGCGCCAGCATGGCCTTTTACACCGACGACGAAATCATCATCGACCACTATGCGGCTTCGGTGGACGATTATGAGACCTGGTTTGGAGGTCCCATTCGCATCGCCGATGATCTCGCCGATGAATTGCAGGGCGAGATCATCAAATTCATGGCCATCCACCTGCAAGAATCCATTGTGCCGGAAATCCTGGCGGCGTTACAGGCGCAGCTGGGGCAATACGCCCACATCAGCCGCTCATGGCACTGGTTCGTGGAAGGCAGCGCCCCCGATGCCGACAAGGGCACTGCCCTGGCCTGGCTTTGCCAGCACCTGGGCATTGCCCGCCACGAAGTGCTGGCCATGGGGGATGGCGGCAATGACATCAGCATGTTGCAGTGGGCCGGACACAGCGCGGCCCCGGCTGACGGCGATCCGGCGGCCGTTGCCGCGGCCCGGTGGGTGGCTCCCCCGCTGAGCGAAGACCCCGTGCCTGCCGCGTTGCGGCATTTTGGGGTGATCAGGTAGTTGGCGAAGTCAGGGCTTCAGGCCCGCTCGCTGAGTTTAAGCTGGATGATGCCACGGGCAGTGATAACGAGGAAGATGAGAATGGCCAGCGCGTTAAGCAGGCCCCCCCATAAGCGCAGCGAACGGATGAGCGCCACGTCGCCGACAATGCGCATGATGAGGGACAGCACGAGCAAGAGCAGGGGCCAGTACATCTTGGGGGTGTAGTTGATCGGCAGGCCGAGCACGGCGGGGAAGATAATGGGGGCGTGGCCGAAGATCATGGCGAAAACGAAGCCCACAAAAATAGTATGCAGCATGGCGTCGTAGGGCGGGCCGGCCGGGATTTGCCCATAAAACATCATCAGCACCGCGCCCAGGCCCAGCCAGGCGTAGCCCGAAAGCAGACAGATAGCAATGAATTGCGGCAGCCCAGTTTGCCGGATGGTGCGTCGCGCAATATCGAAACGACCCAACCATACCGCATAGCCCAACATGCCCAGCCCCAGCACGCGCACGCCGGCGTCGGGGATGAGCCATGTCAGCAACAGACCAATGCCCGTGATGGCAGAAACCGCGTAGAAGGCAGGGAAGGCATAGGCAGGCAGGCGTTGCAGTCGGCCCAGCTCCAGTCTTTCGGCAGTGATCGTCAACACCAGGAAGGCCACCCACCACCATACCGCCATGAAGATCGGGTATCCCAACGCCCAGATCACATTGCCGATCAGCAATGTCAGCACACCTGCTTCCAGTAGCCAGGTGAAGATGGCAGGTTGACGCTGGACGACAGCCGCCCCCACCAGCAGGTACAAAGCGCTGCTCAGCACCAGCAGCCAGGCCGCGGGTACAAGCAGGCTGCCACTGGCGAGCATCATGAAGCCTGCCAGCACGGCCGTGATGGGAGATAGGTAGGCCCAGGTCTTGCCCAGGGCCACCGCCCGCTCCAGGGCAATCAGCGCCCCAAAGAAACTGGCGATCATCAACGGGCCGTGCATCCCCGCCAACTGCGGCGTAAATGTGGGCCAGTCCCAGCCAAGGCGCAGCAACGCCGCCCACAAGGTCACCAGCAGGATGATGATCGAACTGGCCAACGAAAGCGGTCGTAGATACTTCGTCATTTTCGCCGCCTCCATCTATAGCCAGCCTAACTGTTTTTTGGCAGCATCCGTCATCATCTCGGGATTCCATGCCGGCTCCCACACCAGATTGACGGTGACCTCGGCTTCGGGAAAGGCCCTTTGCAGAAATATCTGGGCCTGATTGGTGATATAGGCACCCAGGGGGCAGGCCGCAGTGGTCATGGTCATATCCACTGCGATATGCTGGTCATCGGACTCCACGTCGTATACCAACCCCAGGTCAACCACATTGATGCCGATTTCAGGATCAATGACCTGGCGCAGGATGTCGTAGATTTGTTCTGAGTTCATAGCAAGTCTCCACGTATTATGATGGTATAGAAACCTGTCTCATTATATCACGCGCTTCGGCATTTCGGCATGAATGTGGGCAGGGCGCAGGCGGCGCAGGGGTTATGAGTAAAACTCAGCCGGTGCTCTGGCAGAAAAACGGCGTTTATGAGATAATGCACATATCAGCTCGCTTAACCGACTCCCATTTTGAATCAACTGCTGGAATTGACATGCGCCGTCATGAAATCATCGATTGTCTTCTACAATCGGCCCTGCTCAGCGGACAGACACGCGACGCCTGTGAGGTCTTTGTCGACGAGGGCCATCTCATCCATGCTCCCTCGCAAACCTACCTGTTTCATCAGGATGATCCAGCCGACGCAAGCTACTTCCTGCTGAAGGGAAAAGTCCGCCTGGCGCAACTGACGCCGGATGGCAAACAGGTGGTGGTAGAAATGCTATCCCCCAAACACTATTTCGGCCTGTTCGTTGCCCTCACCGGACAAACCTATCCCGTTTCGGCGGAAACAGTAGAAGACAGCATCCTCTATTGCTGGGATACGGAAACCGTGCGCAAGCTGATGTTACAGTTTCCCCAGGTGGCTCTCAACAGCATCGAACTGCTGGGAAAACGCTTCGTGCATCTGCAGGATCGAGTGCGCAAACTGGCAACAGAACGGGTGGAACAGCGCGTTGCTTTCGCACTGCTTGAGTTATCGCAGACATTCGGGGAAAAAACAGGCAGTGGGGATGAGATCACGCTCAAGCTCTCCCGCCAGGACCTGGCAGAACTGGCAGGAACCAATATCTACTCTATCAGCCGCATTTTTCGCAAATGGGAAGAGCAGGGAGTGGTGACAGCCGGCCGCCAGCGGGTGGTGCTCTGCAATCTGGAGCATCTCCACTTCCTGGTCGAAGGCAACAACAAGGTCACGGCCTGAAGTCCCGCCCAGATAAACACGCGTAACCAACAACATAAAACTTCGTCATAATTTGCACCAGCGCAAAGACAGAAAGTCAGT
>JAJRXO010000373.1 GCA_024276255.1 Chloroflexota bacterium
AGGCGTTCAGTTCTTGCTGCGCCCGCCTCGCCACCTGACGCCGGTCGCGGGCTTCGGCGCGCGAGAGCCCGGCCAGGCGCTGTGTGGCTGCTTCCACCGCCTGCTGCAAGTGCTCCATCGCTATCTCCCGGCGGGTTTCTGTCCACCAGGAGGGTGTGTGGGTGGTCGTGGGGGCTGGAGAGGACATGGTGAGGGGATTGGGGCGTTCGTTTGAGGATGAGACAGTGGGTTGGATGGACAGATGACTGAGGAGGGGCCTTAACGTCGGATGCGCAGGGGGCCCAGGCGCCAGACTTTGGCAGGACGGCCACCGTGCGCCGGGGTGGAAGCGCTGAGGCCGGGCGGTGGTGCGAACAGGCTGTCGCCCAGACGCTGCATGGCCTGGCGTAAAGGCTCGGAGAAGTTGTAGGCAGGTCGAAACTGGGTGCGGGCCATGTCGATGCGTGGATCATCGGGAATCACTGCGGCAAGGGGCGGTGTGTGCGTTGCCATACGGCTGAAGGAGCGCATGAATTCGTCGGGCGCCAACATGCTGTCGCGTACCCGATTCAATAGCAAGTGCACGCCATCCAGGGGAATACTGTGCTGCCTGCCCATGAAATCGCTTACCATGCGGCTGGCCTCGCCCACGGCGAGAATGCCATCAGGCGTGGGCAGGGTGCTCAGCAGCAGGGTGTTGGCGGCGGAGATGGCAGGGGCAGCCATTTCCGGGGCCGAAACATCGAGCACGACTACGGCATAGCCGGCATGGGCGGCGGTGTTGGCCAGGGCGGGAATACCCTGCTGCGCCTGCATGGCCTGCGGCAGATAGCCGTCGAGCGCGCCCTGGTCGGGAAAGCCGGCCAGCACGTCCAGGACATCGAACTGGCGCACACTGAGCTTGAGCTGCTCGGCCGTCGGTGCGGTCGCCCATTGCATGAGATTGGGCTCGGGGCCAGAAAAGCCCAGGCGCAGGGGCACAACATCCGGGGCCCCCAGGCCCACCAACAACGTAGGAAGACGACGTTCCGCCGCTTCCAGAGCCAGGGCGGTTGCCAGGGTGCTGCGGCCCGTACCCCCTTGCAGGCTCCACACGGCAATGCAACGCCAGCCGACCATGGCCGACCGCGGGCCGCCTTGACTGGTTTGGTAGCTATTGGCCGTGAGGCTAAGATGGCGATCGGCCTGGATGGCGGCATAGATCTCCCCGGCCAGGGCCGGTAGATTAGGTGCCTCGGTGATCACCTGGCGCACGGCCGGGATTTCTCGCACGGCGGCAATGATGGCGGGCGTGGTCTGCGGCGGTAGGATGACGAACAGGCTACGGCTGCTCGCCCCGAACACGGCAGCAAAGGCTTCCAGATTGGCGAAGGCCCGTGTGTCCACCAGTACGACTTCTGGCTGTAGACTGAGCTTGGCGCGGGCATCTTCGGCTGAAGTAGCGGTAGCGACGAGATGGAAGCGGGCGTCGGCACGGAAGATGGCGGCCAGGGCGGCGATGTCGGACGGCGGCGCCACGACGAGGATCGCGATACGAGGGCCGGGCTGGCCGTGGCCATTGCTGGCAGGTGGAGCGGGTATGTCGGGCGCAGAAACAAAGGCGGTCATGGTTGCACCTCCGGGGTCAGGTCGGGGGGCAGGAGGTCGCTTAGTTGCAGGCCAGGCGAGAAGCCGGGCTGGGGCTCGTCGGGCATGAGCATGAGGGTGAACGCGTGTTCGCTGGCATTGAGGGCGGCTAGCAATTCCACGGGCGAGAGCCAGGTGCTTGTGGCGTGCAGGGGATCGGGCTGGGCGGTAGGGGCCTGCCACGTGGCCAGATCGATTGGCCTGGGCACCGCACTGTCCCCCAACATCGTGCTCACTTCTGTGCTGATGGGCAGCGTTTGTGTGATGGGCGTGTAGAGAACAGGTTGCGGGGCAATGGGTGCCGCAACGATGACGATACCTTCGCGGGATTGCCCGGTGCTGCGTGGCGGGGTGGCAGCTTCGGCCGTGTTGTTGCCGGAGCGGACAGTGATCTCAGTGCTGAGGGGCAGCGCCGGTCGGGC
>JAJRXO010000374.1 GCA_024276255.1 Chloroflexota bacterium
CACGCGCTCGCCATTGCGCGAGTGTACGCGGCCGGGCACCCCTACCACAACCGAATTGTCGGGAATATCTTTGATCACGACCGAATTGGCGCCAATACGGGTGTGATCAGCGATGAGGATGGGGCCCAGGATCTTGGCGCCAGCGCCCACAACCACATGATCGCCGATGGTGGGGTGCCGTTTTTCCTTACGCCAACTCACCCCGCCCAGGGTCACGCCGTGGTACAGGGTGACGTCTTCGCCGATCTCCGCGGTTTCTCCGATCACCACGCCCATGCCATGATCGATGAAGAGACCGCCGCCGATGACTGCGCCGGGGTGGATCTCGATACCGGTCAACCAGCGCCCCACATGTGAGATCAGGCGGCCCACCAGCTTGAGCCCATGCAACCAGAACCAATGCGCCAATCGATATAACCAGATGGCGTGCAGGCCGTGATAGCAAAGCAGCACTTCGGCGAGAGAACGGGCGGCCGGATCGCGATCAAAGACGGCCTGAATGTCACGACGTATGGTTTGCAACATGAGCTTATCCTCCGGAGCAACAGGTAGGGAGGGCTGGCTATGAGTAAGGGAAAAACATGGGGGTCAGGACGGGCATTTCTGCCCATCCTGACAGGATGATCAATCGGCGAGTTCACTCACCGCGCCAACTCGAAGCTGCAGCGGGCCGATGGATCAGTCGCGCAAATCAGCGTACAGGGGTGTGCTGAGATAGCGTTCGCCGTTGGAGGGGATGATGGCCACGATCAACTTACCGGCATTTTCGGGGCGCCGGGCTACCTGGATGGCGGCCCACAGGGCCGCGCCCGAGCTGATGCCCACCAGCAATCCCTCCTCGCGGGCTGCGCGGCGAGCCGTGGCAAAGGCATCCTCGTTGCTCACGGTCACCACTTCGTCGATGATGTCGGTGTTGAGCACATCGGGAATGAAGCCGGCGCCGATGCCCTGGATCTTGTGGGGGCCCGGTTTGCCGCCCGATAATACCGGCGAATCCTTGGGCTCCACAGCGATCATGCGCACCGAGGGTTTACGGGCTTTCAGCACCTCGCCCACACCGGTGATGGTGCCGCCAGTGCCCACACCGGCCACCACAATATCCACAGCGCCCCCGGTATCCCGCCAGATCTCCTCGGCCGTGGTGCGGCGATGGATCTCAGGATTGGCCGGGTTTTGAAACTGCTGGGGGATAAAATAGCGAGGGTCAGCAGCCGCCATTTCCTCGGCCTTGCGGATGGCGCCCTTCATGCCCTCACTGCCCGGCGTGAGGATCAGTGTGGCGCCATAGGCGCGCAACAACATGCGGCGTTCCATACTCATGGTGTCGGGCATGATCAGGGCGCATTTGTAGCCCTTGGCTGCCGCCACCAGGGCCAGAGCAATGCCGGTATTGCCGCTGGTGGGCTCCAGAATGATGCTGTCCGGCGTCAGCTTGCCCGTAGCTTCTGCCGCTTCGATCATACTAAGGCCGATACGATCTTTGACGCTGCCGCCGGGGTTGAAGAACTCCAGCTTGACGGCGACCTGAGCCGCCGCCCCTTCTGTAAGGCGATTGATACGTACCAGGGGTGTGTTTCCGATCAGTTCGGCGATATTGTTGGCGATACGTTGCGTGGTCATGGATAGTCCTCTTGGGTAAAATGGTTGGGATGTTGAAGAGATGGAAAAATAAAAACGGACTCATGCATCGATAAACAGATTGCAATGAGTCCGCATAATCATACGGGAAATCGCACGCCCGGTCAGGCGGGGTTTATCAGTTTTACAGGTCTGGCATTACGCCAATTCCCCATAGCGTCTCATTGCATCACGGCACGCGGAAGCAGGCCCGGCATGGCAAGATGCCGGTTCGCTTCCGCTAAAGACAGATGCAAATGAGAGGCTGAGTCATCAAGTTCTGAAGGTGTTCCTGTGAGAATTTACTCGTCTGAAAGTATACGCAAAATGACGGGAGAAGGCAAATCCTAAATCATGGCGGGGGCTGTCGCATCATTTGGCAGCGGATGGTTGCAACCTGGATCTGCGGCGCATCACGGATGCGCCGGGCGCTTGTTTCGCATGCGCTCTCCTCATCCATGATGCGGAGAGACCAAAAAAGCTGGGATGCGCCCATCAGGGCAGGGTGCACTGGACTCAGCTGGTGATAGATCTGGACAAAATCGCCTTCTACCGGCACAATATACACATTACCTGCCGGTTGCACGTAACCCTTTGCCCCGGCATTCGTCATCATGATTGTCATGTAATTTCCATTACCGGGCATCGTTCCCCCGATCCGCCCGCACGTCGTCTAACCCATCCCGCATCGGAGGAGGATGTGAAAACAAGCCACCCCTTGCCTGCCTCACTCTTCATCATGGTGGTTGCATGGCTTCTGCTGATCCTGATCGCCCTTCCCCAACCCCCAGCGATCCAGGCCCAGTCAGCCACCACGACCCCCACACCAACAACCTGCGGCCCCGACACGTACGAACCTGATGACTCGGCGGCCCAGGCGCAACCCCTGACAATCGACGGGGTGGCTCAACACCACAACTTCAACCGACGAGGTGATGAGGATTGGTTGCGGTTTGAGGCCACTGCCGGGCGGTATTATAACATCTGGACGGAGAATCTGGCGGGTGCGGACACCATACTCATTCTGGTTGACATCGATGGTCAGACGGAGCTGGTGCAAAATGATGATGATCCCAACCGGGGACTGGCCTCGCGCATCGTGTGGCAGGCCCCCAACACGGGCACGTATTACGTGCGCGTGGAAGAATACAATCTGCTGGGCAATTGTGTATCGTACGATATCCGAGCAACAGCCATACCGCTGGTCTACCTGCCCATCTATGTGCGTATGTACCACCCGCCGGTGGTGCAGCCCACCCCCACGCCCACGCCGATTCCCACCCCCACACCCACCCCGGTTCCCTCCTGCCTGCCCACCTGGCTGGCCAACATCGATGTCCCCGATGCGCCCAAGGGCCTGCTTGCCACGGGCGATCGTCTGTACGTGGGCCTGTACAACACCGCCAGCCTGGGAATCATCAACAGCCAGACCGGCGCCTATTTACGGACATCGCCGAGTCCTGGCCTGGGCGCCAATGGCGTCGCCATCAGCCAGGGCAAGATATACATGGCCAACCGCAACAGCGCCACCCTGAGCATTTACACGGCCGCCGATCCACAAAGTTATGTGGCTTCTTTGCCCACAGGCGACCTGCCCTTTGGCGTGGCCGCCAACGACAGCCGTGTGTTTGTGGCCAATTTCGGGGATGATAGCCTCACCATCATCGACAGTACGCTGGATCGCATCGTGGCCAACGTGCCAGTAGGCGCCCAACCGGCGCTGCTGGCAGCCACGCCTTTCGGTGTGATCGTGCCCCTCTACAAAGCGGGCTCGTCCAGTGGCGTGCGTCTGATCGACAATGCCGGCAACAACCTGGGCTTTACGCCCACGGGTCGGGGCCCCTTTGCCGCCGCCTACGACCCCACGACCGGCCGGGTATACGTCAGCCATCGCGGCGATCGCCGCATCGTCGTACTCGACGCCCAAACGCTGACCGTGGTGGATGAATTCAGTACCCCGGGCACCCCCTATGCCCTGGCCATCAACCCCATCAGTCAGCACCTGTTTGTGGTCGGCGCCGCGGACGACGATGTGTACGTGTATGCCATGCCGGCGAAAAAGCATCTCACCACGCTGGCCATGCAGCCCATCGACGCCGTCGACGGTGGTCAGGGCATCAGCGTACACGATAATCGGGTCTATGTATCGATTTACGGCTCGCGGCACATCAGCATTCTCGACGACAGCGCCTGCCTGCCGTAAGTGCCGATATCACGCACTCGTGACACCGGCCAGCTGCTGCGTCCTCACCGGGACGCTCGCGGCTTTCTGACGCAGGACGATGCGACTCTGTCTCTCAGGATAACGACCGCGCACGCCATTATAGAAACGGCGGATGATAGCGAAGTCGGCCTCGATGTCACCGGAGGGGAGCAGGCTGCCGCCAATGCCCACGGCCTTGCGGGCATAGTCTGCATAGCCGAAAAGCATGGGTACACCGGCGCCCAAGGCGATGTAATAAAAACCCGTCCGCCAGAAATCAGCTTTCTTGCGGGTGCCTTCGGGCATGATGCCCAACCGTATGATATCGTGTTCCTGGAAAAGCTCCACCACCTGCGTCACAAAACGGGTACGCCGGTGGCGATTGACCGACATGCCGCCCATGGCGCGAATCAGGGGGCTGAGGCCGGGCTTGAAGAATTCATCTTTGGTCACCCAACGCATCTTGACGCCGCTGGCTGCCATCAAATACATGGCAGCAATGAAATCGGTGCCGGAGGTATGATGGGCGCCGATTACCACACATTTGTCGGGGACGGGCACGCTGATGTC
>JAJRXO010000375.1 GCA_024276255.1 Chloroflexota bacterium
CATGGAGATCGTCAACATGGTGCGCGAGGTAACGGGCAAGCCGTTCGACGTGCGTATCGGCCCCCGGCGCCCGGGCGACGCCGTACGCATCTGGGCCGACAACAGCCGCGCCCGCAGCATCCTGGGCTGGCAACCCCGCTATGGCCTGCGCGAGATCATCGAAACCGACTGGCGCTGGCACGCCTCCCATCCCCGGGGATTCGACGATTGAGCGACACTCTCATCTTCCACAATCACACCGAAGTCCCCTACTACAGCTTTGCCTCCCTGGATCGCTTCCCTGGCCTGCGCCACGCCGTGCTCACACGGCACGGCGGCGTCAGCCCGGCGCCGTGGCACAGCCTGAACCTGGGCTGGACGGTGGGCGATGATCCGGCGCGGGTCGAGGCCAATTATCAACGCTGGACGGCCGCCCTCGGCCTGCAACGCGACCACCTCACCACCACCTGGCAGGTACACGGCAACCGCATTCTCACCGTCGATGCCGAATCGCGCGGGGGCAGTATGGGCAAGGCTGACGGCCTGATCACGTGCATCCCCGGCATTCCATTGGTGCAGCGCTACGCCGACTGCACCCCCATCCTGGCCTATGATCCCGATCAACATGCCTGCGGTATTGCCCATGCCGGCTGGCAGGGCACGGTGGCCCGCACCGCTGCCAGCCTGATTCAGGCCATGCAGACGGCGTTCGGCAGCGATCCGGCGCACATGGTGGCAGCCGTGGGCCCGGCCATCGGCCCCTGCTGCTACGAAGTAGGGCCCGAAGTCGTCGCCGCTATTCAGGCCAGTCAAAACGATCCCGCCAGCCTGCTCATCCCCACCCGCCCCGACCATGCCCGCCTGGATCTGTGGCAGGCCAATGCCCGGCAATTGCAGGAAGCCGGTGTGGGCGAAGTGGTGGTGGCCGGCCTATGCACCGCCTGTCATAATGACATATTCTTCTCGCATCGCGGCGATCAGGGGCGTTCGGGACGTTTCGCCGCCTTTATCATGCTGGCGGGCGACAAATAAGGCGGAGAGGGCCCGTCGTCAGATGTGCAGCGTCTGCACACATCACTTCCGCCTGCATCCCGTGATGGTTTCCCACGCTCCTCCTACTTGCCTATCTCCGCAATTTGGACGCATAATACATCATCTCCCTGCTCCGGCACAGCTTCGCCATGACCATAAACATCGACACCAATTTACAACACGTCCGGCAGCGCATGGCTGCCGCAGCCACCCGAGCCGGCCGTGATCCCGAAGAGATCACGCTCGTCGCCGTCACCAAGACACATCCCTGGGCTTATGTGGCCCGCGCCTTAGCCGCGGGCCAGCGCGACTTCGGCGAAAATCGCCCCGAAGAAGCCCATGCCAAATTCAGGGAAGAGGGCGCCACCGCCGACCCCGCCCCGCGCCTGCACCTGATCGGTCCTATCCAGAGCCGCAAAGCCAGGATCGCGGTCGCCTGCCGGCCCGTGCTCATCCATAGCATCGACCGGCCCAAAATCGCCCGCAAACTCAACGATCTGGCGCTGGCCGCCGGTGTCGTGCTGGACGTGCTGTTCGAGGTCAATGTATCGGGTGAAGCCAGTAAATTCGGCTTTGCGCCCGACGCCCTGCGCCAGGCCCTGTCCGAGATACTGTCCCTGCCAGCGCTGCACGCGCACGGCCTCATGACCATTCCCCCCTTCGATCCCGACCCCGAAAGCGCACGACCGCACTTTCGTGCCCTGCGCCGCCTGCGCGACCAGCTCCGGCAAGAGTTCCCCCGGGCCGACTGGTCACAGCTCAGCATGGGCATGAGCCACGACTTCGAGGTCGCCATCGAGGAAGGCGCCACCATCGTCCGCGTGGGCTCGGCCATCTTTGGCCCCCGCGCTGTCTGACATATCCATTTCCACACCTTATGCGAGGAAGACACGATGTTTGAGTCCCAGACCATCAGTTTCATCGGCGCCGGCAACATGGGCGAAGCCATGATCAAGGGCATCCTGCGCGACGAACTGGTGCCGCCCGATCAAATCCTGGCCGCGGACCCGCGCCCTGAGCGACGGGCCTATCTGGAAGAGAAATACGCCATTCACACGACGAACGACAATCGGGAGGCCACAAGCGCTGCCAACATCCTCGTGCTCAGCGTCAAGCCGCAGGTACTACCCAAGGTCATGGATGAGATTCACCTCGAACTGGACCCCAACGCCCTGGTGCTCTCGATCGTGGCCGGCGCCCGCACCAGTGTGATCACACAGGGCCTGCGCCACGCCGCGGTGGTGCGTTCCATGCCCAATACGCCCGGCCAGTTCGGCGTCGGCATGACCGTATGGACCACCACGCCGCACGTCTCGGACAAACAACAAAATCAGGCGCAGAAGATCTTGCAGGCCCTGGGCAAAGAGATCTGGATGGATGATGAAGGGTATCTGGACATGGCCACGGCGCTGAGCGGCACCGGGCCCGCCTATGTCTTCCTCTTCATCGAGGCCATGATCGATGCCGGCGTGCACATGGGCTTTGCCCGTCATATCGCCGAAGAAATGGTCATGCAGACTATCGAGGGCTCGCTCACCGTCGTACGCGAGCTCAAACGCCATCCCGCCACCCTGCGAAACATGGTCACCTCCCCCGGAGGGACTTCCGCTGCAGCCCTGTATGAAATGGAAAAAGGCGGCTTCCGCACCATCGTGTCCAAAGCTATCTTCGCCGCCTATCGCCGTTCTGTCGAGTTGGGCGACGCCACCGAACGAAAACTCAACGAGGATTAACCACCATGACCTTTGTTATCACCTTTATCAACCTGCTATTCCAGATTCTCTCCTGGGCCATCATCATCCGCATCCTCCTCAGTTGGGTGCGCATCGATCCCTATCATCCTGCGATTCGCCTGCTGGATCAAATCACCGAGCCGATCCTGGCGCCGTTGCGCAACATGCTGCCCACGGCTGGCGGGCTTGACTTCTCACCCATCGTCGCCATCATCCTGCTCTCGCTGGTGCAACGCCTCGTGATCTCGCTCCTGTTGTAACTGCGCCCAAAGCCTGTCGGTGAGGCCAAGCCGATTTCCATATTCCCGCACGCATGGGAACCCGCCCCGCCGTTGAGACGTCATAAACATAAAACCCACATCTTGCTTTCTCAAAAGGTGTTCCCATGCGTATACACGTGTTGATCATAATCCTCAGCCTGATGCTGCTCACAGCAGCATGTGCAGCCAACGTTGCTTCCCCGGAGCTGCCGACCCTGACCCCGGCAACTCCCACACTCAGCCCTTCCCCCATGCCAGAACCAACTGATAGCCCTACCCCAACCGATACGCCATCTTCCCCGACAGAAGAGGCCACAAGCCCCGAGTCTACTTCCGTTCCTGCCGGTGATACAATCATCGGTGGCGTGTACAAAGGCGAAGACGCTATCCTGCGCCCCCAGCACCCCGCTGCCGGACAGGAGAACGACGAGCTGGCACGCATTGCCAAAACGGCATTGCTGCTGGCCGCCAAGCGTCTGGATAAAAGCACCGATGACGTGCAGGTACAGGAAGTTCAACCCGTAAACTGGCCCGACAGCTCCTTGGGCTGCCCGCAGCCGGGCATGCTCTATGCCCAGGTGATCACGCCAGGTTACAAGGTGATCATCACCGCCGACGATACAACCTACGAGCTGCACCTGAACGCCAACGGGGAGGGCGATTTCTGTCCACCGCTGGACGCGGACTGAACTCTTTTCGGAAGCCGGGAACGCAATGTCCCGGCTTCTTCATTTACCTGCCTGTCCTCAAGAAAGGGCGGAACATTCAGGATGCAGTAGCAGCGATCCTCTCACGGGCCAAGGCCACATAATCAGGATTGATATCGTAACCTACGTAGTGGCGCTCCAGTTTCAGGGCAGCCAGGGCCGTGGCCCCACTGCCCATAAAGGGGTCCAGCACCACATCACCGGCAAAAGTATAGAGCTGGATCAGGCGTCGCGGCAATTCCACCGGAAAGGGGGCGGGATGTCCCACACGCCGGGCGGAGGTGGTGGGGAAATGCCAGACGCTCTTGGTGAAATCAAGAAACTCATCACGGGTGATGGTGTCACGCCGGCCCTGACGTGGTCGGCGGAAACGCCCCTTGCTGAACACCAGGATATATTCATGTACATCGCGGATGGTGGGATTGCTGGCCGACTGCCACGATCCCCAGGCAGTGGAATTACCGGCGCTGGCGCCCTTGTCCCAGATGATCTCCCCGCGCATGAGATAGCCCTCCTCGATCATGATCTGATTGATGAAGCTGGCCAGGGGGATGTAGGGCTTGCGGCCGAGATTGGCCACATTGATGCAGGCACGGCCGCCGGGCACCAACACGCG
>JAJRXO010000376.1 GCA_024276255.1 Chloroflexota bacterium
AAGTCGGCCACGGCACGGAGATCGTGGTCGTCTGGAAGAATAGAACGGGAACAAGATAAACCTGGTCACCTGACCAGGCTCGAAACTCCCCGGTTGGCCGATGCGCCGGGGAGTTTTTTCGTTTATACTGGGAGCGGAAATCGGGCATGAGCAAGGAATGAGTAGAGGAGGTGGCGTGGTGTTATTCGACCCATACATGGCTCAACGAATGGCGGAAGAGCGCATCAGAGACGCACTGCGCGGGGCAGAGCGGGAGCGGCTGATCCGGGCAGCCCAAGGCCCTCGGAAGACGTTGGCATGATGGCTGCCGGCGGCGTTGATCGTGGGCACTTTGCTGGGCTTTATCGTTCTACGACCCTGAGGCAAAGCCTATGCGTGTCTTACTGGCCGACGATCAAGCGAAAGTGCGCTCTGCACGGCGATTGCTGTTGAAACACCAATCGGGCATTCAGATCTTGGGGAAAGCGGTGGTCGCTCTCAGCGGGAGGCCGGAGGCACGCCAGGCGGCGCTGGACGCCGGGGTTGATGCTTTTGTCAGTAAAGGCGACCCGCCTGAGCTACTGCTGAAGGCGATGGACAAATGCAAGAACAAGAATAGGATGTGAAGCAGGAATGGATACAGAAAACCCTGTCGTCATCGTCGCCAGCGCCAACATCGAAGATAAGTCGGGTCTCCCGACACCACAAGTGAGATACAGGAGTGTGTAACGATGGAGAGAACATTGGAAACCAAACGAGTTTGGATCTTTGTTGCCTTGGCTTTTGGCATTGCCTGGGCCATCGACCTGACGATTTTTCTCACCGGCGGCCTGGCCGACCTGCGTGCGGGCTCTCTTACCTGGGTTCTGCTGGTGGTCACTATGGCTGCCCCGGCACTGGCGAACATCTTGACCCGGGTGGTCACAGGTGAAGGCCGGCAAGACCTCTATCTGCGGCCTCGCTTCAAGCGCGGCTGGCGGTTCTGGGCCACGGCCTGGCTGGGCACACCGCTTCTGGTCCTTCTGGGGGCAGGGTTGTTCTATGCTCTGTTCCCCCAGTACCTGGACACGACACTGTCCACAGCCCAGGCTATACTCGATCAGGCGGCCGGGCGACCTGTGCCCTTGGGCCCCATGATGTTCATCGTGATACAGGTCGTACAGGCCATCGTCATCGCCCCCCTGATCAATGGCCCAGCCACGTTCGGTGAGGAGTTTGGCTGGAGGGCTTACCTGCTGCCCAAGCTCATGCCCCTCGGTGGACGCAAGGCCGTGCTTCTGGTGGGCGTCATCTGGGGTGTATGGCACTGGCCCATAATTGCGATGGGCTACAACTATGGACTCAGCTATCCCGGTGCGCCCTGGTTGGGGCTGCTAGGTATGACCTGGTTCACTGTCGTGGCCGGTACGTGGTTGGCGTGGATGACGCTCAGGTCTGGAAGCGTGTGGCCGGCGGTCATCGGCCATGCCGCCATCAACGGGCTGGGCCCCATCGGATTGCTCGTTTCGAGAGGTCAGCCCAACCCCCTGCTTGGCCCGACTGTGGCCGGGCTGATCGGTTCACTGCCCTTTGCACTGGTGGCGTTGTGGCTGTTGTGGCGTTCGTCGGAGCTCAGTGAGTTCGGGGTTTCCACCCGGCAGCCATCGTCGTCGGCCATGTGAGTGCGTGATTTGCGTACTCTGGAAGGCAATGCACATGCGCGGACGGATTCCTGGGAGAAGGCCATCGAGTTTTTCAAGAAGTAGCGTGAACGCTTGAAACGAAGAGCCGCCTACCGTCTCTGGCGGGTAAACGAGGAACTGGCGGGGCAGCATTTGATCATGGAGACAGTCATTGCAATTTCAGGAGGAAAAGACCGTGATAAAGTACATTTTGATTTTGACCGGCGCGCTTGGTGCAATTCTCGCCACTGGGTGGTTGGGACTCCAAGTGCAGCCGAAACCTTTCTCCGCCTATCCGAAGCGGACACCGGCCCTGGACACCGTTGAGCTACCGGCAGACCTGCCGGCGCCCGTGGCCCGCTACTACGAGACCATCGTGGAGGATCAGGTTCCGGTCATCGAATCGGCGGTGATCACCGGCAGAGGCAGGCTGCGGGTCAAAGGCATACGCTTTCCCTCGCGCTTCAGGTTCACCTATATCGCCGGCCAGGGCTACCGGCGTTACATCGAAGCGACCGTCTTTGGCTATCCGGTGATGAGAGTCAATGAATGGTATCTCGACGGCAAGGCCCGCATGGTACTGCCCGTCGGCATGATCGAGAACGAACCCAAGATTGATATGGCCGCCAACCTGGCTCTGTGGGGGGAAGCAGTTTGGCTGCCGTCCATACTTGTTACCGATCCCCGCGTACGCTGGGAAGCCGTCGATGGCACCACCGCCCGCCTGGTGGTGCCCTTCGGTGACGAGGAGGATACTTTCACCGTCACCTTTGACCGGGAGACCGGGCTGATCAGCATGATGGAGGCGATGCGCTACCGGGAAGCCACGGACGAGGCCAAGATCCCCTGGCGCAACGAGTTGCTGGGCTGGCAGACCTTTCACGGGATCGAGATTCCTTCGCTCGTAGCCACGACCTGGCTGGACGAGGGAACGCCCTGGGCCATGTGGACCATCGAGGATGTGGTCTACAATGTGGATGTTTCTGAGTACATCAGGACGAGGGGATATTGAGATACACTATGAAAGCAAAAGCAACCGTTCTACTTGGACTGAAGATCGTCATCCTGGCCTTCATCCTGTTCGGACTCTACTCGATAGACTTTTTGAGCCCAGACCTGACGGAGGAGGCACGGACCGCGCCGGCGACGCTCCTGCTCGTATCCTTCTTCCACGCCGCCGTCCTCAGTTGGCCCATCCTGCGATCCCGATGGACCGGCTGGCGGCTGGTCGCTGCCATCTTTCTCGTGTTCTACGGCGTGACGACGCTCGTGGTCGCCATTGAGGCCGTCTATCTCCCTGATGCGCTGCCCCCCGATCTGGTCGTCAAGCTGGTCGTCAATGGAGCCATCACCGCAGCGATCTTTTCGATACTGTCCGTCCTGATTCACGGGCGGATGAAAGGGGTCAAAGAACCGCAGAGACCCAACCGGCGACTGGTCATGCCCTGGACACAATGGGTCTGGAAACTGGCGTTGGTCGGGTTCAGTTGGGTCGTCCTGTTCATCCTGTTCGGCGCGTTGGTCTTTCTGCCGCTCGCCGGACGCCTGGCCCCGGCGGCCCTCGAAGAGTATGCAAATATGGAAATGCCCGCTTGGATTCTCCCCTTCCAGGCGCTGCGGGCGGTGCTTTGGGCGGCGCTGACGCTGCCGGTGATGCGGATGATGAAAGGACGCTGGTGGGAGACCGGACTGGCGGTCGCCCTGCTGTTCTCGGTGCTGATGGGCGGCAACCTGCTGAGGCCGGCGGGCCTACCCGTTGGGTTGCAGGTGGCCCACCTGGTGGAAGTGTTCGGCGAGAACTTTATATTCGGCTGGATCGCCGTCTGGCTGTTGCACCGTCGCCACGGGCGAAGCGTTCCGGCAACAGCTTGAGAGGCTCTGCCATAGGAGGCAAAATGACAGTCCGAAAAACAAGCGAGATCACTGTGGTGAAGCATCCGTTAGCCGTTTTCACAGTTACGAGTATCTTCATCTCATGGCTTTTCTGGTCACCTATCATTGCTTCATACACCGGCCTTCTGACCGAAAAAATCGAGATCGCGAGCATTGGTGGGTTCGTCCTATACATCATCGGTGACTGCTCAGGCGGGCATTGCACCAGGCGTTCGAATCGTTTGCAAATGTCATTCTGAGGAGCGCAGCGACGAAGAATCCCGTTATCGCTGCGACAAATCGCGGTGGGATAACGAGATTCTTCGCTCCCTTTGGTCGCTCAGAATGACATAGCTGAGTAGTTACCCCCTGGTTTGTGTTTCGCGGAGGTTGGCAGTAGATCAGCACAGGCTGCGGTTATTGGCGTAGTACCAGCGGCAGGTAGATTGACCACTGCAATCCAAGCTCGTCGGCGCCAATGTCGGGGCTGGCGTAACGGCCTTCCCCATCTATATCTGTGACCACGCCCGCGTCCACACCCGCGTCAATGGCCGCCGAGCCGGTGGTGATGTGATAGTCCCCGCCGCCGACGAAGGCCGGGCTGCCGGTAATGTCGCCGCTGTGGATGATGACACCCGCGCCGCCCCAGTTGGCCACCACATTGCTGTACCACAGCGTGTAGCTCAGCACGGCGCTGCTGCTGGCGGTGACGGTGATGCCCACGTCGTGGCCGGCGACGATGGTGTTGCTGAAGCGCAGGCTGGCGTACATCCCCACGTAGACGCCCACGCCGCTGTTGCCGTTGTCGGCGATGGTGTTGTGGCGCAGCAGGCCCACCGTCATGGTCACGGGGGAATACCCGCCGATCCACAGCCCATCGCCCGTGCCGGTGGCTTTGTTCTGGGCGACGATGTTGTTGGTCAGGGTGAAGGGAGCCCTGCTGAACACGTACAGCCCGCCGCCGTCGGTGGCGTCGTTGGACTGGATGCGGTTGGCCTGCAGGTCCACCACCGAGGTGTAGGTCACCACGATGCCGCCGCCGATGGCGGTGGCCGCGTTGTGGTGGATGGTGTTGCCCATCAGGGTGAGGGTGACGGCCTGGGTGGCGTACAACCCGCCGCCGGAGCCGCCAGCCGTGTTGCTCAGGACGGTGTTGCCGCTCAACGTGACATCATCGCTGTCGGACAGGTACAGCCCGCCGCCATAGCTGGCCGTGTTGCTCAGGACGGTGTTGCCGCTCAACGTGACATCATCGCTGTCGTACAGGTTCAGCCCGCCGCCGGAGCCGCCGACGGATTGGACGG
>JAJRXO010000026.1 GCA_024276255.1 Chloroflexota bacterium
CAGGTGCTGGGCGAGCCGGCAATCAGTGTTTTTGCCATCGGGTCGCCCCGCCTGAACATGTACGAGCTGGGCGACGAGCTGGGCCTGCGCGGGTGGCATCTCGATCGCCAGCAAGCCCCTCCCAGCCTGCACCTCACGGTGCATGCCGGACATGCGGCCACAGTGCAGGCATTCCTGAGCGATCTGGCGACGGCAGCGGCCGAGGCGCGACGCCTGCGACCGCGACGCCTAATGTGGCAACTGCTGGAGAAAGGGGCTGCCGGTTTCCTGCGCCTGCTGCCGCCGGCCACGGCTTCCCGCATCAGCCAGAAAGCAGGCGCCCTGTTCAGCCAGGGAGGCGATCTGCCGGAACGCTCTGCCCCCATGTATGGCATGATGGCCGCCCTGCCCACCCAGGGTGATGTGGAGGCCCTGGTGCTGGACCTGCTGGATGGCTTCACCCGGCCGCCGAAGTAATCCCGCCCGGAAGCAGGCCTCATGTGCACTTGCACGCCGTGGAGGATAAATATATCTGTAGCCCGGAAAACCGGAAAACCGGTAAGCCGGGGTGGGGGCGAGGTTGTAGCTCATCGCATCACGGAGGCGATGGACGCGGGAACCGCCGAAGCGACGGGCATCGGGCGTTGGGCGCATCCGTGATGCGCCTGATCCCATGTAGCTTACTGCATCACGGAGGCGATGGACGCGGTTGGCGGGCTATGGGGAGCCGAGGCGCCAGCCCGATCCGTGATCGGGCGGGTCTACAAATGCCCCCGGCGTCCTGAAAGCATCGCCGCGTTTTTCGTGTGAGGCGCGGGGTGCGTTACAATAAAGGCGCCCAGGTCGCCATGATACCGGGGCATCGCACAGCAACGGCGCTTGATGTCCAACGATATCCTGGAACGGGCAAACAACGAACTCATATCTCTGGTCCAACGGAGGACGCCACATGGATTTACAAGGACGTAACATACTTGTGCTGGGAGGAGCTGGCATGGTGGGGAAAGCGGTCAGCCGCCAACTGCTCCGGGAGCATCCGGCACGCATCATCATTGCATCCATCGACGAGGCCAGCGCCACGGCCGCGGCGGACATGATCCGGCGGGAAGCGGCCCCCGGCACCGAGGTGAGTGCCTGCTGGGGCAATATCTTTGTGCGCTGGGAATACAAGGACTGGCCGCGGCAAAAGATCCTGGCCGATCCGGTTGCCCGGTGCCAGTTGCTGCATGATCTACTGGAGCCCCTGGCGGGCGAAGTCAAACAGGACGTGCTGCAAAACTCCACGCTATATCGCTTCATCGAGACCTATTCTCCCCATGCCATCGTCGACTGCATTAACACTGCCACCGCCTTTGCCTATCAGAACATCTATGCCAGCGCCCATGACCTGCTGGACGCGGCCATCAATGAAGATGCCGCAGAACGCCTGGCCGTGGTGGAAAAGCACCTGCTGACCATGTACATCCCGCAATTGGTGCGCCACATGCAGATCCTGCACGCCCTGATGGCGCACAGCGAGGAAGCCAACTGGCCGCGTTTACGCGTCTATGTCAAGGTGGGCACCAGCGGCACAGGCGGCATGGGCTTAAACATCCCTTACACGCACGGCGAGGAAAAACCCTCGGCGGTGCTGCTCTCCAAAACCGCTGTTGCTGGCGCCCACAGCCTGCTGCTTTTCCTGCTGGCCCGCACATCCCCCACATTTCCGGCCATCAAAGAGGTGAAGCCCACGGCTGCCATCGGCTGGGCGCAAATCGACTACGGGCCAATTCGCCGTCGCGGGCGCCCTATCCCGCTCTACGACTGCCCGCCCGACATGGCCTATCCCGTCGCCGACGCCCTGCAACCCGAAGGGGAATTCGGGCAGGCTCTGCCCGGTAAGGTGCTGGAAAACGTATACATCGACACCGGTGAAAACGGACTCTTCGCCCTGGGCGAGTTCAGCACCATCACCTCCGTCAACCAAATGGAATTCGTCACGCCGGAGGAGATCGCCCGCTACATTGTGATGGAGATCAAGGGTGGCAATACGGGCTTTGATGTGATCAGCGCCCTGGACCAATCGGTGCTGGGGCCTACGTATCGGGCCGGTATCCTGCGTGAAGGAGCACTGGCCCGCATGCGTCATCTCGAAAAGGCCCATCAGGTGCGCAGTGTGGCATTTGAGCTGCTGGGGCCGCCGCGACTGTCGAAGCTGCTGTACGAGGCCTATTTGCTGCAACGAGTGAGTCAGAATAGCATCCGCCGCCTGCTGGCGATGTCGCCGGAGGAACTGGCGCGAGCCTGCTACCAAACGATCGAGAAAGACCCGGAGCTGCGGGCCCAGATTATTTCCATTGGCATCGCCATCCTCCTGCCCGACGGTAATCGGCTCTTGCGGGGGCCTCAGTGCAAGGCTCAGGATGCCGATGATGGCTGGGTGGATCTGCGCCCTGCCAACATGACGCATTGGCAGCAACGCATTCACACGATTCAGGCCACCACCCGCGCCGATCTGCAGGCCGACGCCGGCCAGTACTCGTCACGCTTTTATCGCATCTTCGTGGATCCGGCCAGCGGTGACGTGAAAGACACCATCGGCATCGGCGATCTGGCAGGCTGGATATTTACCTACGAAGATAAAGGCGCCCGCATGAAATCATAGCGTAGATCGGCCCCGGCTGCCGTGGCTCCCCAATCTTCCAATACAACGCGGCGCTCCGGGAGGGGCGTCGCACCTGTTCTATTTGCGTGGGCGGGTGCGTTCCACGGAGATCACGCTGGGAATGCGGCCCAACCGGGTAATCAGGCGCGCCAGTTGGTGTGCATCCTTGACATTGAGGGTGATGAAAACGCGGGCGGTGGCGTCCTTTTGGGTGGTGTTGGTGCTGGTGGCGCTGATATTGACCCCCTCGGCGGCCACCACACCGGCGATATCCCGCAGCAGCCCGGCGCGGTTCCAGGCTTCGATCAGCAGCGGCACCGGATGAGTGGGCGTGGTGCCTCCCCATTCCACATGGATCAAACGCTCCGAATCCGGTTTGTTGATCACATTCGGACAATCCGTGCGGTGCACGGTGACCCCGCGGCCACGTGTGATATAACCGATGATCGGTTGGCCCGGTGCAGGATTGCAGCACTGCGCCAGGCGGGTCAGCATGCCCTCCATGCCCAACACCCGCACATCCGAGCCCTCGGATCCCTCGGGTATGGGCACTTCTTCCGGCAATGCCAGATCATCATCATCGCTTGTCTTGCGCTGGCTGGCGAGGATTTTACCAGCGATCCGTTCGATCGAGATATCGCCATAACCAATGGCAGCCAACAGATCCTCCAGGCTCTCGTATTCGTCTTCAAACTCGCGGGCCACCTGCTCAAAGCTCACGGTGCGCAGATTAAGCTGTTTCAGCAGGCGATCCAATGCCTGGCGTCCGGCTGATATGTTCAGCTCGCGATCCTGTTTGCGGAACCAGGCCTTGATCTTGCTGCGGGCGCGACGGGTTTTGACAAAGCCCAGATTGCGATTCAGCCAATCGCGGCTGGGCCCGCCCCGTTTGGTGGTGATGATCTCCACCTGATCGCGATTTTTCAACTGATAATCGAGCTTTACGAGGCGACCATTCACACGCGCACCGCGACAACGGTGCCCCACCTCGGTGTGAATCTGATAGGCGAAATCAATCGGGGTCGCGCCCGCCGGCAGGCTCAGCAGATCACCGGCCGGCGTGAAAACATAGACGCGGTCGCCGAACAGATCTTCACGCATATCCTCCATCAGTTCGGCGGCGCTCGGTGTATCCTCCTCGTAGCTCATCAGCGCCCGCAGCCAGGCCACTTTGTTGGCGAACTCGGTCGAATGTTTCTGGCCATCTTCTTTATAACGCCAGTGCGCGGCCACCCCCTGCTCTGCTATCTGATGCATCTCATAGGTGCGGATCTGCACTTCCATGTGGGTTTTGTTGGGCCCGATTACAGCCGTATGCAGCGACTGATAGCCGTTTTCTTTGGGGCGGGCAATGTAATCATCAAACTCGCCGGGAATGGGCACCCAACGATTGTGGATCAGGCCCAGGGTGCTGTAACAGTCGCTCACATCTTTCACCAGCACGCGGAAACCATGAATGTCGTAGACCTTGTCAAAGGGGATGCCCTTGCGCTGCATCTTGCGCCAGATGGAGTAAATATGCTTGGGGCGCCCCGTGACCTCGCCCTTGATACCGGCGCTTTCCAGATCCGACTGAATGATTTGAATCACCTTCTGCACGAATTGTTCCCGCTGCTTGCGTCGCTGGTTGATCTGATCCTTGAGTTCCTGATAGATGTCAGGTTGCAAATAGCGAAATGAAAGGTCCTCCAGCTCCCACTTGATCTGCCACATACCCAGGCGATTGGCAACCGGCGCGAAGATGTCCATGGTTTCCTGGGCAATGCGCCTCTGCTTGGCTACCGACTTGTGGCCGGAAAGGGTGCGCATGTTGTGCAGGCGATCCGCCAGCTTGATCACCAGGATCAGGGGGTGATTGACCGAGCTCATGAAGAGCTGGCGCATGTTTTCGGCCCATTCCCGCTGACGGGCAGGTGTGCCAGGACCGTGTCCATTTCCCGAATGGATTCCGATGCCATTGCCATGGTTATCGGTAGGTTCCAGCTCCTTACGGGTGTCTTTAGAAAGCTTGGTGACCCCCTCCACCATGCGCGCCACCACCATGCCAAACTGCTCTTCGAGCTGTTCCACGGTAATGGAGCAATCCTCGACCACATCATGCAGCAACCCCGCCACAATGGTCTCGGCGTCGCTCTGCAGGTCGGCCAGAATGTCGGCCACAGCCAGAGGGTGCGTGATGTAATCCTCGCCCGAACTGCGTTTCTGCCCTCGATGCGCCTGTTCCGCGACATCGTAAGCCCGCCGCACCAGGATCATCTCATCCGGACCCAGATACGTGAGTTTGGCCATCAATTCTTGAATTGTGGGGGGCGTATTAACGGCCATGGTTCACCTGCCGGGCGTGATCGGGCTACCGTGTATTGCAGCATTGCATCAACGCACAAGACTATTATACCCGCTTCTGCAGGCACAGGCAATGGTTTGATCGATTTTCTTCTAGTCCTTTCTGCCCCCCAGCCACTCATGCAACGTGGTGTAATGCCCGTTGCCATTGCCACTCAGCCCCTCCCGCAGTTGCCCCAGCGTGCCGTAGTGCTCGGCGAAGGCATTATGACGATGAATGCTTTCGAAATTCTCCTGCCGGGCCATGAGAAAATCCTCATCGGGCAACGCCTTGTAAAAATCCAGCGCCAGGCGCAGCATTTCCCGCACCACATCTTCGACAAAACGAGGGTTGCGATGCGCCTTGTTGACTACAAAAAACTCGTCCGGTCGCTTCAACAGCTCGTAGATCTCCGAGCTCATCGAGTTTTCGATCAGGTGCACGAGATCGAAGGCCTGGATCTCCTGCTCGCTGCCGATGAGCAAGGTGCCGCGGCCCCGCTGATTGTGCGTGGCCATAGGCAGCAGATCCACAATGCGCGCCGCGTCTTCCGCCGACATCCCCTCTTCGTCCTGCAGAAGCTGACGGGCGTAACTACGCACCATATCCTGCGCGCAGGGACAGGCCGTAAGACCATCGGCCTCCACGCCCACCACGCGGCGCAGCCCTCCTGAAGAGCAGACGGCCATGCCGATCAATGTGTAGATCGACTGCGTGGCTTTGCCGGATACTGGGGCTGTTTTCTGCATGGGGAATTTTGCCCGTACAGCCACTTCTGAACGCAGCGCCTGCTGGCTTTCGGCGATCTGTCGGGCCAGGCGAGCGGCGAAGGTCTCGATGTCGGGCGCTTTCTGGGTGACGATGTCGTCGACCACCTGTTCCAGCTGATCGTTGAAGCGCGACATGTGCACACCCGCCTTGGCTGGTGCCAGATCCACAAAAAGATCAACCATCGCATAGAAGAAATTGTCTCCGCCCTTTCCGGTCAGGCGGATAATGCGCTCCAGATTGGTGACGCCCACGCGGCTGAGGCCAATGGGCACATGAGGCCGGCTCTCCTGCACATCATTCTCCAGATCAGGCGCCAGGCAACGCCGGGCCAGCTTCACCCCGCTCTGATCGATCGCATGCAACCATTCACGCACAGGGCGATCCCAGGCAGGATGGCGCAGATCCGGAGCGATCTCGGCCAGGGGCACCAGCACATAAGCCTGTTCGGTCATGTAGGGTCGGGGTATTTTGATGGCTGGCGTGTCCAGCGTCAAATCATCATAGAGCAAGACATCGATGTCGATCAGACGGGGCGCGTTGCGAAAGCTGGTCAGGCGGCCCATGCGCTGTTCGATTTGTTTGATGAAACTCTGCAATTCCTGAGGCGAAAGCCCGGTGCTGACCCGACAAACGATATTGATGAAGTCAGGTTGATCCACATAACCAACAGGCTTCGTCTCATAGCAGGAGGAAACAGCCTCGATGTGCATGTGCTGACGCAGATGTTGCAGCGCCTGGCTGATATTGCTTTGACGATCGCCCAGGTTTGCACCCAGCCCCAGATAAACGATATGTTGTGCAGTGGCCATTGAATGTCCTTTGTGTCGATTATTGCCTTACCAGTCGGATGATAATTCGCGCTGAACTTGAGTATCATGTAGTTTGTCAGGATAAAAGTAACGCTGCTCATGACCTTTTTGAACCAGGTAAACCCGGAAACCGGTAGACATGTAGACCGGGGAACGATTGCGCTGCGGAGACCGGGCCTGGTATTTCGGTTTCCTGGTCTACCAATTTACCTGTCTACTCATCTGCTCGATTACTTCTCTACCTGGGGGCGGCTCCGCATGGGAGTCCTTGTCGGCTCCGTCTCGTAAGGACTAGAGTTAATGCGATTATACCTGAGCGTAGGAAAGGATACAAAGAGGAATTGCATCTGACACACCCTTGTGCCACAATAGCTGCCATCACAACACCTTTCTCTGACAATTTGCCATCAGATGCCAACATGAACACGCAAAGCTACGATGTTGTCCTGGTTGGCGGGGGCGTCATGGGGTGCGCCACCGCTTATTACCTGTTGAAAACCGATCCCCAGCTGCGGGTGGCCATCATCGAGAAAGACCCCACCTACAAAACGAGTTCCACTGTCCTCAGCGACGGGAACATCCGCGTGCAATTCAATCTGCGCGAAAATATCGAGATATCGCTGTATGGACTGAAGACGTTGCAGCAATTCAGCGAAGACATGGCTGTGGACGATAATCAGCCGGATGTCAATTTCCGGCAACAGGGCAATCTCTTTCTGGTAGATGCGGCAGACGAGGCCGAGGCCCGCCAGGGAATGGCCTTGCAACAGGCCCTGGGTGGCGATGTCATATGGATCGAGTCGGATGCCATCCCCGCCCATTTCCCGGGCTGCGAACCACCTCCCCACATCGTGGGCGCGACCCTGGGCCGACAGGATGGTTCGCTGGACCCGTGGGCTGTGTTGACGGCATTCAAGCGCAAAGCAGTGGCCCTGGGCGCCAGGTATATCCCGGCCACGGTTTCAGCCCTGCTGGTGGAAGGCGGGCGCATGGTGGGGGTGAGGCTGGCGGATGGACAGCAGATATTGGCGGGGAACGTGGTGAGCACAGCCGGCGCCTGGGTCGCGCCATTGTTACAGACCGCGCGTGTATCGATACCGGTACAACCGGTGCGGCGTCAGGTCTTCATAATCGAGACCCCGCTGCAATCGGCGCAACTGATCCCCAGCCTTTTTCTGCCCTCAGGCCTGTATCTCATCCACGAGCACGGCGGGCGCTTCATGTGCGGAAAATCATTTGCCGACGATCCGGTGGGCATCGATTTTCACTGGGATCGGCGGGTATTCTACGATCGTTTGTGGCCGGAACTGGTGGAGTATGGGCCTGCTTTCAATCGATTGAAGGTGGTGGGTGGCTGGGCCGGCCTGTACGCAGTCAACACCCTCGACGGCAATGCCATCCTGGGTGAATGGCCGGAGATCACGGGGCTGTATCTGGCCAACGGCTTTTCGGGCCACGGTTTTCAGCAGTGCTTTGCCGTGGGTCGGTATCTGAGCGAATGTATTCTGGGCCTGCCTTTCAGCCTCGACCTGACGATCTTCTCGCCCAAGCGTATCTTGGAAAACCGGCCTGTGGGTGAGAGCCGGAAACGACTGATCTGAGCAGGCGTCTTCCTAGACGAAGCGATAGGCGGCTTTGGCCAGCCGGTACGCCGAATCAACGATCATAGCGGCCGCGTCTTCCTCGTCGATGATGCCGCGCACCACCAGGCCGGCCAGCCAGTTGCTCTCCACACGACGCCACACATCGTGGCGGGCGGGGATGGAGGGAAAGGCGCGAGTGTCATCGTTAAAACCCACTGTGTTGTAGAGGCCGGCCGTCTCATGCACGGCCTGACGATAACGGATTATGCCGTTGATGCTGTCGAAAAACCACCAGGGCGGCCCCAGACGCATGGCGGGATAATGTCCGGCCAGGGGCGCCAGCTCGCGCGAATAAGCGCTTTCGTCCAGGGTGAACACAATGAACGTAAGCCGGGGATCATTGCCGTATTTGTTGAGCAGCGGGCGCAGGCTGCGGGTAAATTCGATGTGCACGGGAATGTCACAACCACTGTCAGCGCCAAAAACATCGTACAGGGGTTGATTGTGGTTGCGATAGGAACCAACATGGAATTGCATTACCAGCCCGTCCTCAATGCTCATCCCCGCCATCTCCATGATCATGTGTGCGGTGAAACGGCGGGCGTCGTCGGCGTCGGCACGACCGGCCAGCGCCCGTTGGAAAATGGCCTCGGCCTCCAGGGGCGTCAGCTCACCCGTGAGCGCGGATTCGGCCCCGTGATCGGTGGCTGTGGCCCCCATGTCCTTGAAGAAAGCCCGCCTTTGCTGTAATGCCTGCACAAAAGTAGCATAATTGTGTACATCAACGCCACTGACTTCACTGAGGCGTTCGATGTTCTGATGCCAGCCGGGGCTGCTGATATTCACCACAGCGTCGGGGCGGAAAGTGGGACGGATATCGCCCTGCCAGCCGGAATCCCGAATGGCCTGATGGTAAATCAGGGTGTCGGTGGCGGCATCGGTGGTGGTGAGCACCTCGATGCCAAAGCGTTCGAACAGGGCCCGGGGCTTGAATTCGGGGGTCGCCAATTGGGCTGCGATCTGATCGTAGATGTCCTGAGCAGTATGGCCATTGAGTTTGCGGTCGATGCCGAACACCTCGATGAGCTCGGCCGCCAGCCATAGCCCGGTGGGCGTGCCGCGGAACAGGTAAAAGTGCTCGGCGAAGATCTGCCAGATCTTGCGGCGATCGGTCTCGACAGCTCCGCCATCGCGGCGGGAAATGCCCAGCGCTTGCAGGGGAATGCCCTGCGAATAAAGCATGCGAAAGACATAATGGTCGGGGATGATCAGCATCTCCGTGGGGTCGCCGAGACTGGCGTCGTCATCTGCAAACAGCCGGGGGTCTACATGTCCGTGAGGGCAGATGAGCGGCAGTCGGGCCACGGACTCGTACAACTGGCGAGCGATGCGGCGTTGGGTGGGTTCGGGATCAAAGAAACGGTCGGGTGAAAGCTTCCAGCTTGGGTCAGGCATGTGAGAACTCCGGATCAGGGGAAACATGATTCGTAGGCTGTGATGACGCGATCGATGAAAGCGTCGAACGCGGGGTCGATCACCTGGCGGGCGGAATCGGCATCGTACCAGGCCACGATCTCCCGCGCGCCCTGCGAAAAAGGAATGGCGCAGTGGAAGCCCGGCGCCAGGCGCTTGATCTTGCTGTTGTCAAAGACCATGCTGGCAGATTTGTCGCCGAGAACGGCGGCTCCCAATTCGGCATCGAAAGCTGCGATCAGGTCGGCGGGAACGTGCACCAGGCGGGGTTCCACGCCCAGGGCCTGGGCCATGATGGTGTAGATCTGATTCCAGTTCAGCCATTCATCCGAGGTGATATGTACGGCTTCGCCGATCGCCCGTGCATTGCCCAGCAAGGGCACAAAACCCCTGGCAAAGTCGACAACGTGGGTGAGTGTCCACAATGACGTGCCGTCACCGTAGACGATCACCTTTTTGCCCTGGCGCATGCGGTGCAGGGCCGTATAACGGCCAAACAGCGGCACCTTGGTCTGATCATAGGTATGAGACGGCCGCACGATGGTGATGGGGAATTTATGCTCACGGTATGCCTGCACCAACGCTTCCTCACAGGCGATCTTGTTTCGAGAATAGGCCCAGTATGGATTATCGAGCATCGTCGATTCGGTAATCGGCAGGGAGGCCGGGGGCGTCTGATAGACAGAGGCCGAGCTGATGAAAATGTATTGCCCGGTGCGATCGCCGAAGAGCTCGATATCACGCTGCACATGTTCCGAAGTGAAGGCAATCCAGTCAACCACCACATCCCAGGTGTGCCCCGCCAATACGTCGGCCACCGCCGGATCACGAATATCGCCGCGCAATACATGAGCGCCGGGAGGAATGGGCCGCTGTGTGCGCCCGCGATTGAGTAGATAGAGCTCAATGCCCGTTTCCACGGCCCGTTGAGCACAGGCCGAGCTGATGACCCCGGTACCACCGATAAAAAGGACTTTCATTGACGCCTCCGCATGGGCTGACTACAGGGAGAGAAAGAAGAAAGGAGAATGATGTCATTATAACAGAAAGGGGGTGGGGAGCGTATTGCGTGCTCTGTAATCGGCGGCAACAGGCTCGCCGAATTTGCATTCTGCCCCCCACCTGAGTATACTAACTTCCCGGTGGTCAATGACCACCTGATCCGTGAGTAAATGCTGCAAACCCACACTGGGGGATAGTTTAATTGGCAGAACGGGTGACTCTGGATCACTTGGTCGGGGTTCGAGTCCCTGTCCCCCAGCCTGACAAAAACCGCCCCTCGGGGCGGTTTTGTTCTTGATTACAGTCGTCGGCTATTGACCGATCTGCAATTTCAGCCAGGCGTCGATGAAGGGGTCCAGATCGCCATCCAGCACGGCATTGGCGTTGCCTGTCTCGTAACCAGTGCGTTCGTCTTTTACCATCTGGTAAGGATGTAGCACGTAATTGCGGATGCGGGTACCGAAACCGGCCTTCACGTAGGCCCCGCGCATCTCTGCTTCCTGCTCTTCCTTTTTACGCAGCTCGATCTCGTACAGCCGGGAACGCAAAACGCGCATGGCCGCCTCGCGGTTTTGCGTCTGGCTGCGCTCGTTCTGGCAGGTGACCACGATACCCGTGGGCAGGTGGGTGAGTCGCACGGCAGTGGCGTTCTTCTGCACATTCTGGCCACCGGCGCCCCCCGACAGGAATACATCCAACTTGATGTCATTGGGATGGATCTCGATCTCGATGTCGTCATCGAGCAGGGGCAGGACCTCGACCTTGGCAAAGGATGTATGCCGGCGATTGTTGGCATCGAAGGGGCTGATGCGAACCAGACGATGATTGCCCTTTTCGCCCTTGAGGTAGCCATACGCCCAGGGCCCGATCACCTCCACGGTGACGCTCTTGATACCGGCCTCTTCGCCAGGGGTCGTATTGGTGATGTTGGTCTTGTAGCCGTGGCGTTCGGCCCAGCGCAAATACATGCGCAGCATCATCTGCACCCAATCCTGGGCCTCGGTGCCGCCTTCGCCGGCATGAATGGCCAGGATGGCATCATCCTGATCGTGTTCGCCGGAGAGGGCCAGCAGCAACTCCCGACGGTCGATCTCGCGTTCGAGCGCCCTGGCATCCTTCGCAATAGCAGCGATGGTCGATTCCTCATCTTCCATCTCTGCCAATTCCAGCAGCTCCAGGGCGTCGGCCACGCGCTGCGCCAGGTCATCCCACCCCTGCACCTGTTCGCGCAAGGTGGAAAGTCGGCGCATGGTGGTCTGCGCGGCCTTGGGATCCGACCAGATGTCAGGATCCGCGGCCTGTTTTTCTAATGCCTGCAACTCTGCTTGTTTGGCAGGCCAGTCAAAGACGCCCCCGAATGGACTGGAGGCGTTGCTCCAGGGATTCCAACTGTGTACGTATTTCGTTCATCTTTATCAACTCCTTATGGAAAGTAACTGAATAAATGCAGTCAGGGATTGCCGGCAAACGCTAGCCAGCAACCATTGTCAAAGCCGGTAAAGCGACTGAGTACGGTGTTTAATCCTCGTTGTCCACGTCTTGCAGCAACGAATCCACAAACACCCAGGGATCGAACTCGGCGATATCATCAATTTGTTCACCCGTGCCGACAAAGCGTACGGGCACGCCCAATTGTTCGGCTATGGCCAGCACTACGCCGCCTTTGGCTGTGCTATCCAGCTTGGAGAGCACGACGCCGCTTACTTTCACGCTCTCGCCGAATTTCTGGGCCTGGGTGATGGCGTTCTGGCCGGTCGTGGCGTCGAGCACCAGCAGGGTTTCGTGCGGGGCCTTATGCACCTGACGGCTGGCCACGTTGCGGATCTTCTCCATCTCTTTCATCAGGTTGTAGTTGGTGTGCAGGCGGCCGGCGGTGTCGACGAAGAGGATGTCAGCATTGCGGGACTCCTGGCTGGCGCGGATGGCATCGTACACCACGGCGCCGGGGTCCGCCCCTGGTTCATGGGCAATGACCGATACGCCGGCCCGCTCACCCCATACCTTGAGCTGATCGATGGCCGCTGCGCGAAAGGTGTCGGCGGCTGCCAGTACGACCCGACGCCCGCGCTGGCGATAATAATATGCCAGCTTGCCGATGCTGGTCGTCTTGCCCGAGCCATTCACACCCACAACGAGGACCACGGTCAGCAGGCGATCCGGGTTATCGATATCCAGGGGAGGCGCATCGGCCTGTAGAATATGCACCATTTCCTCTTTCAACACCTGATATGCATCTGACATGCGTTTGATGCCCTGGCTGCGGACGCGTTCACGCGTCGCCGCCACCAGCTTCAACGTGGTTTCCACGCCCACATCACCGCGGATCAGCAGCTCCTCCAGTTCGTCCCACAGATCATCGCTGATCTCGTTGGCCTGAAACAAACTGCCAATGCGTCCCAGCACGCCATGGCGGGTCTTATCCAGACTGTGATCCAGTTTCTTCTGTTCTTCAGCCGATATCTGGGAACGGCGTAAACGACGAAATACCACGGAGTGGACCTCCAGAAATACACAGGTTGATAGCATGAAATGGCCGCCCCGAAAACAGCTTCAGGGCGTCCACACGACTCATTATACCGTCGACTGCCATTGCCGCCAAAAATACAGGCGCCGCAACCGCAAACATGCCGCAACTCACCGTTTGCGAGCCTGTTTGGCCACGGATCAATCTGTGGTAAGCTGGATTTCACATCAACACTCCTCGTGCAACGGTCACTGCCATGCGTCTGCGCTTGCTCTTCCTCCTAATCATCTGTCTTTTCCTGCTTGCAGCCTGTCGTGCGGCGCCCACTCCTGTGCCATTGGCCGATCCGGCGCCGGCTACCCTGTCGCCCACTGCCCCAGTGGCTCGCTACGAAGCTGTGCAGGAAATACGATTTGTCAATACGGGTCGTGCCCGGCCAGAACAGCAACTCGTCTGGGTGGCTCTGCTGCCGGAGGATGAACCCGGGCAGCGCATTCTCAGCCGCAGCATTCTCCCCGCGGCATATGATCTGGTGATCGATGAATACGGCAATCACTACGCCGAGTTCGATCTTTCTGAAATGCCGCCCGGCAGCACACGACGCATTGAATTACGGTATGAGCTGGAGATCACCCGTCGGGATATCGATTTGGGTGACTGCCTTGGCCCCCTCCCGACCATCTATCTGCAATCCGAGCTGCACATCGAATCGAACAATCCCCGCATCAAGGCGCTGGCCGACCAACTCAGTGCCGATCAGCCCACGCCCTGTGCAAAAGTGCGCGCTTTTTACGATTACATCGGCGATCACCTTGTTTACAGCTTCAATGGCCAGAGCTGGGGAGCGCAGGCCGCGCTGGGGCCCATGGGCGCCGACTGCAGCGAATTCAGCTCGCTGCTGGTGGCGCTGAGCCGGGCCGCGGGCATTCCCGCCCGTTATGTCGAGGGCCTGGTGTATCTGCAGGCCGCGGAAAGCGGGCTGGCGCGTACAGAGCATGCCTGGGTCGAGGTATTTCTTCCCGAGGTTGGCTGGACCCCTGTGGATCCCACGCTGGGCCGCGCCGCAACCCTGCGCGAACGCTATTTCGGCCACTTCCCCCCCAACCATATCCTCATCACCCGCGGTCGCAATCCCTCCACGCTGCGTGGCGGCAGCTATTGGACCCATCTCTACTGGCCCGGCAGCAGCACGACCATCCAGGTGCAGGATCAGGGGTGGCAGTTGCGGCTGTTGGACTGAAATAAATCTGGCCGTTCGCGGCGGTTTGACACTACCAACCATACCTTCCTATAATTCAGGTCATAAACCGCAAACGAATCAGTCATCCATGTACGATGACAGGCTGTCTGAGTAGTGTCAATGGATCAGGCGCATCACGGATGCGCCCAACGCCCGGTGCCCGTTGCTTCGGTCGGCTGCGACCTCAAAGGTAAGAGCATCCGGCAGAATCTCAAGGAAGGGGAAACTCCATAGCGCAATCAACCACTCAGGTAGCCAGCCTGTTGACTCACGCCAAGGCGCACCCATGATCACCCAATCTCCATTTCGTCCGGCCCCCCTCATCCGCCTCCTGGTCCTTCTCATGCTGCTATTCATGGGGCAAACACCCCTGAGTCGGGCGGAATTCGGCCACGGGCAAAGCACTGAGCCGCGAATGGGGCAAGCCCACACGCCTGAAGCGGCCGGGCTCGTCGCTGACATTGATACCTTTGATACGAATCAAGGGCGCATTCACGCGGCATCGGTGTATGGCCCCGGCACGACCATGGCGTCATCGGTCAACGGCCCCGGCATCCTGGGGGATGAACGCGATATTGCTGTGACAATCGTGCAGCCAGGCATTGGCAATAACGGCGTCAGCGCCGAAGTCTCTGGCGGCGCCTATTCTTACAGCCAGGACCCCACCGTGACGTCTACAGGCATCATTCAGTGGGATGGCGCCGATAGCAGCGGAGCTTTGAACCCGACCGGATTGGGGCATATTGACCTGACTAACGGGCTTAGCCGTGACGCCATCCAGCTACAAGTGCTATTCGTGGATGTACCGCTTGATATGCAGCTGGAGATCTACAGCGATGCCGACCATATGTCGGCGCTGCAGTTTCAACTCGCCGGCGGCATTGACACATCGACTGAACTCACCTTTCCGCTCGCTGATTTTCAGCCCGTCCTGGGCAGCGGCGCCGATATAAGGGATGTGGGAGCCATCGTGCTGAAGATGCAATCCAATGCTGCGCCGGATTTTGTCCTGGGCAGCATTGGACGTTCGGTTATCCTCATACCCACCAAGGACAATGCCCTGCTGATTGATCAGGATGGGGATGGGCGTGTCAGTCCGGGAGATGTGTTACGCTACACGGTAGTGCTGAACAACGAAGATGATCTTTACAATGCCGGGATTGACAACGTTATCTTCAATGATTCGCCTGGCATGTACACAGAGTTGATCGTCGGCTCCGTCACCACCAGCCAGGGCGCCGTACTGCAAGGCAATGCGCCCGGCGATACGTCCGTGCAGGTGTCAGTGGGCCACATCGCCGATGGTGAAAGCCAGACCATCACCTTCGATGTGCAGATCGCAACCCCCTTCCCCGCCGGCGTTTCACAGATCACGAATCAGGGTTGGGTTTCGGCCTCCACCGGTCTACCGGTTGAAATCCTTACGGACGATCCTGCCACGCCAGAATTCGGCGATCCCACCATCACCCCGGTGTTCGCCGCCCCCGACTTTGTACTCAGGAAAACAGACGGTGGCATCAGCACCACGACAGGCTCGCTGGTGACTTATGATCTGATGTATGAAAATCGCGGCAATCAGGATGCCGAGGGCGCCGTGATCACCGAAACCGTCCCCGCCCATACCACCTTCTCCGCCACCGGCAGCAGCCCCGGCTGGACGTGTGCACCCGACGCGGGAAGCGGCAGCACATGTACGTATGCCATTGCCAGTCTGCCGGTAGCCGCCACAGGCACGGTGCAGTTTGCCGTGCAGATCAGCGATACGCTCCCCGCAGGCGTGACATTGATCCAGAATAACGCCTGTCTGGGCGACAATGGAAGCAATGGCGCTGATCCCAATCCCGACGACAATTGCGCCGGGGACAGCACCCCTGTGCGGGCCGCACCCGATTTGCGGCTATTCAAGGATGATGGCGGAACGACAGTCAGCCCCGGCGAATCACTCACCTATACCATCACCGTCGAAAATCGCGGTAACCAGGGAGCGACCGGGGTCGTCATCACCGAAACCGTACCTGCTCACACCCGGTTTGGCGACAATGCCAACGACTGGACCTGCACCCCCGATGGCCAGGCGGGCAATTTTTGTACGCACTCTATCGGTTCCCTCCCTGCTGACGAGAGCCGCATCGTTCCCTTTACCGTGCAGCTCGACGACAGCGTGGCCGCTGGCGTTACAACCATCGACAACACCGCGTGTAGCGGCGACGATGGCAGCAATGGCGCTGATGCTAATGCGCAGGACAATTGCAGCGACAGCCATACCCCCCTCCTGGCTGCTCCCGACCTGCAGCTGAGCAAAGACGATGGCGGCATTGATATTACGCCGGGAAGTTTGCTGGTCTATACCCTCACAGTCAGCAACGTCGGCGATCAGGATGCCGAGGGTGTCGTCATTACAGAAACGGTTCCCGCGGCCAGCACGTTCAATCAGGCTGCCAGCAGCAACGGCTGGCAGTGCAGCCCGGATGACACAGCGGGCAGCGCCTGTGAGTTCGTAATAGGTACACTGGTGGCTGGCAGCAGCGAAGACGTCCTGTTCGCAGTAAACGTGGAGCCCACTGTGGCAGCTGACCTGCGTTTCATCGAGAATCATGCTTGCAGCAGCGACGATGGCAGCAACGGTCCCGACCCCACACCCGGGAACAACTGCGATCACGCGTCAACGTCCGTCACGGCCCGGCCTGATCTGCGCCTGACCAAACAAGATGGCGACGTCCTGGTCGAGCCTGGCGAAGTCCTCGTGTACACCCTGATCTATGAAAACAACGGGGATCGCGATGCCATGGGTGTCACGATCACCGAAACTGTGCCGGCGCACACCACATTCTATGCCGCGGGCAGTTCGCAGGGCTGGGCGTGTACTCCCGGCGACGAGGCCGGCAGTATCTGTGTATTCAATGTCGGGGGGCTGCTGGCCCGCAGCAGCGACAGCATTGCCTTTGCCGTGGTCCTGGATAACGACCTCGGCAATGATGGGCCGACCATTGACAACACAGCCTGTCTTGGCGCCAACGGCGCGGCCGGGCCTGATCCCACGCCCGCCAACAATTGCGATACCATCGCCACCGGGATTGTGCCCCCAACCTCCACACCCACGCCAACGCCCTCCCCTACTTCTACTCCCACGCCCACAGCCACCCCCACGCTGACCCCCACTTCCACGGCCACAGCGACCTCCACGCCAACGACTACCCCCACGGCCACGCCATCCGCCTATTATTGGCCGCTGCTGCTCGTCCCCCTCCCCTCTCCCACGCCCACAGCCACCCCCTCTCCAACCCGCACCCCCACTCCCGTCCCCGTGAACCTTACCGAGGCCACGCCCGTCTCCATTCCTAACCTGCAATATCCCAAGGGATTGGCTGTCGACGACGTGCTGCACCGGGTTTATGTATCCAATCACGACCGCGATCAAATACATGTGGCAGATGGCTATCTACTGCAACCGATAAGCTCGATTCCCGTTTGCGATCAGCCCTTCGGCGTTGCAAGCAATAGCGCCACCCACAAAGTATATGTGACCTGCTTCGCCACTGGAGAAGTGGCGGTCATCGATGCCATCAGCAATCAGGTGCTGAAAACCCTTGTCGTGGGTCCCGAGCCTACCTATGTCGGCGTCAACCGCCGCACCAATCGCATCTATGTCGTTACCCACGGCAACAATGGCCTGGTGGAAATCGACGGCGATGGGGATGAAATGACGCGCGTGGCAGGTGTCGGCGCCGGCGCTTTCGGCCTGGCCATCAACGAGAATCTCAATCGTATTTACGTCAGCAGCCGCGACGAAGGCAGTATCTGGACCATCGATGGCGCGACCATGAGCCCCTTGCGGGGGCAGCGCGTGTGGCCGGGCGGCAAGCGCGACCATCCCTATGGTCTCGGTTTTAACCCCCTCAGCAACCGGTTGTATGCCACCTACACTGATCAGGGTTTTCTGACACGACTGGCGGTTTATCAGACCGCGGCCGAGGGCCTGATTCGGGTGCACACCGTGGTTATTCCCGACGGCGGCAGCGACGCTCCGGGACAGATCGGCGTCAACCCGGCCACAAACCATGTCTTCACGCTTAACTCTGCATCCAACTCCATCACAGTCATCGATGGCAACACGGACCGCATCATCGACACCATCAGCTACGCCGCAGATCCGTTCGCCATAGCAATCGACGGCAGCTGGAATCGCCTCTATTTCGGCTTCCGCAGCGCCAATCAGATCTGGGCCGTCCCCGATTTCTTCTAGAGCAGGCTTCGTGGTGCGCTCTGCAAGCCTACAATAAGTCAAAATCAGGATGATCGCCTCTTTTTCGGGCCGCATTGTAAGCAAACTGTAAGCTACAAAAATAGGGTTGGGGGTTATAATTGTAATATGAAGAACAGCAGTAGGTAAACTCAACTATTCTATTGTGCAACATGTGAAAGCACACGGGATATGGATAGTCGAGTTGACCAGTTACAGTTGACAATCTACAGTTAAGAACCTCCAAAGGAAAGAATCATGAAAAAAACAAGAAATAGCCTGCGACTCATTCATCAGTTGGGTGTCATGAGTGTGGTTTTCCTATTGGCATTGACCCTGTGGTTGCCCATGGGCCAGGCGTCTGCTGATAGTGGAGATCATCCGTTACCGGCATCAGATCACGGCTCCAATGCTACCATCGGTAACCTGGTGTGGTTCGATGCCAATGAAAACGGCATTCAAGATAGTGGCGAAGCGCCGATGCCCGGCGTGGATGTCAAGCTGTACAATGCCAGCAATGATCAGCTGCTAAACTCGACGACCACCGATAACAATGGTCTGTATCAGTTTTCTGTCAGCGCCGGTTCATATTATGTGAAGTTCATATCCCCACCAGGCTATAATTTCACACAACAGGGGCAGGGCAGTGATCCAGCCCTTGATAGCGATGCAAATCCGGTTGATGGCAAGACGGCATCGTTTTCAGTCAGCTCATCAGAGAACAAGACAGATATCGACGCCGGTTTGATTCGTAATCCGGATGTTTGTTTTGCTGTGGCAGATAGCACGACATCCAAAAACGACGGCAGTGCCCTCGATACACTCGCCTATCTCGACCGCACCACCGGTGCCACGGCGGCCGTAGCCAGCACGGTGGGCAATACCGGCGTCTACAACATCGAAGCCATTGCCTTCCAGCCCGGAGGGCAAACCCTTTTTGCGGCCAACGCCAACCGCCTGGGCACACTTGATCTGGTTAGCGGCCATTTTACTGCCAAGCCCCAAACTTTTGGCAGCGGTATTGGCTATATCAATGGTTCCAAAACCAGCAAATCATTCAGCGATGTTGACAGTTTGAGCTTCGATCCCACCACCGGTTATTTCTACGGTGTCACACGGCGCAGCGGCCTTGACCTGCTCTTCCGCATTGATCCGGCCACCGGC
>JAJRXO010000377.1 GCA_024276255.1 Chloroflexota bacterium
GAGAGTATTGCTCTGGACCTGGCTTTGTCACCGAATACTGTGCGCAACTATATCGACGCTGCTTATGTGCGATTAGGCTTGCGGGATGGTCTGCTCAACGGCAAGCCCTACCGCAACGAAACCGTGGCCATGCTGGCCGTCATCCTGGACGAATTATTGAAGAATCCTCAAGAAGCGGCATGACTACAACATCCTCATCTTCTGTCAATAACCGATGGCCGTTCACAGCCTATATGGTGCTTGTGTGGGGCGTGTTGGTATTGATGTTGACCTCTGTGAGTGTGGCTTCCAATTTTTCGGCTGTGGACGAGTGGACATTGGGCGCATTTACAACATGGACGGAGTCCTTACGGTGCCAGATGGTGAATGTGCTGACGCCGACAACCTGGCCGGCTTTACGGGATGATGTATTTCATGTGGGTGATTGTATTTTACGGGTTAATGACTACACCATCCAATCGCAGGAGGATGGTTATGGCCTGTCCGACTATCTGGCCACACAACTGGATGAAAGAGGGCTACCATGGCCGGAGGTAGAGGTGAAGCGTGGCCCTGACGAGATATTTACGATCATAGCTCCCACCATGCGGCTCACCAGTGATCGCCTGTTAGGCCAGCTCCTGGTGCCGCTGATGACAGGCCTTTTCATGTGGCTATTGGGGCTGAGCGTACTCTGGGCCAATCCGCGATCGGAAAACAATCGCGTTTGGGCGGCATTTTTGTTTATGGGGGCGTTGGTGCTGGCCGGGGCGCTGCATCGCATCGAGGATGATTATTTCCGCTGGATTGTCGACTACATTGTGCTCTTCGGCCCGCGGCCATTTCTGGGAGCGTTGTTGTTTCACCTGGCCTTCGGTTATCCCCAACCGGTACGTCCATCGCTCCGTCGTTGGCGCTTTGCACTCTATCCCCCGGCGATTGCGGCGAACGCCGTGATAGCTCATTTTTACTGGAGCATTATTAACCATGCGCCCAACCTTTATGAGCTGGAAACCATCATGCAGCGTTCTATCACCGCGGTTTTTGGTATCGGGGTGTTGGCTTTGCTGTTGCGTACGGCCTGGGTGGGGTTGCGCGCTCGTGAGCATCGCTATCGCTTTCAGGCATGGACGATGATTATTGCCTGGCTTTTGGCTCTGCCCATGTCGTTTATTGATATGCTTTTCCGCAGCCTGAATATCTCCTGGCTGGGCCATGTCAGCAACCTTACTTTCATGTTTTGGGTGGTACCGGCCACGTCGCTGATCGCCTACGGCATGTTGCGCTACCAGGCGTTCGCATACCGGGGCCGGGCCCTGCGCGCCCTGGCTATCTGGTTCAGCGCCGCCTTCTTGACGCAGATATATGCCTTTTTCCTCTCGCCAGTGGGTGTGGACGGAGTGCAGTTTGCGATCCTGTTGGGGGCGGTGGTGCTTGCCTCGTATCTGTGGCTGGGCGATACCCCCCTCCATCATTGGGTTCATCGCCTTTTCATGCGACATGATTACGATTACGAGACCGTCAACAGCTTTACCCAGCATATTGCCGGCACCAACTCACTCGATGATTGCCTGCGACAGGGCGTATGTGAATTGCGCCGTCTACTGGAGGTGGAATGGACTGCAGTATGGGTAGTTTATCGTCCGGATACAGTACAATGTCAGCAGGCAAACGAGGATGCCATCCTCGAAATCTCTGTCGATGATTCCCCGCCTGTGGGCAAGCTGCCACAGGACCCTGTCGCCAGCCAGTCATTACATGTGGGTGATCATGAGATCGGCAGTATCTGGGTGGGCGAACGCATTTCCGCCGAGCCATTCGATGAATACGATAAGCAGTTATTGGCCCTGTTGGCCCTGTCTTGGTCGCAGGCATTGGCCATTCAGGTGCAAATCGAGCAGATGGCACAGACCCCCGGCCGTATTCTCTCGGCTGTCGAGTCCGAGCGCAAGCGCATCGGTCAGGAGCTGCATGATGGTGTTCTGCAATTCCTGGGGGCGATCCCCCTGGAATTGGATCGCGCGGCCAGTTTGGCGCCGCAACATCTGGAAAAAGCCCAGCGTATCTTGCAGCGCAATACCGAGCGGGCAGCTGCCATAACCGTTGAAACACGGGCCATCGTGTACGACCTTTATCCTCCCTCTCTGGCTCAGGGCCGATTGCTGGCACAGGCGCACCGCTACGCTGCCGAGGGCTGCCAGGTCCATGGAGTCGAATTGCATTGGCATGGAGAGGGTGATGGCTGGTCGCAATTGCCTCAGGACACGGCCATCCATGTGTATCGTATCCTGCAACAGGCCTTGACAAACGTCTGGACACACGCCAATGCCCGGCAGGTGTGGGTGGATTTTGAAGAGGTGTATGGCCACCTGCTGATGTCTGTTCGTGACGATGGTGAAGGTTTCGATCCCGAGCTCGTTTCCGGTGAGCATCTGGGCATGATCACCATGCGTGAGCGGGCCAGGGTGATCGGCGGACATCTCCAGGTCACATCTCATTTCCGTCAGGGCACGATCATCAGCCTCACAATCCCTGTTCCATCCTCCCCCTCAGGCCAGGCGGACGTGGTCGAAAGTCCGGTGTTTACATAATAACAAAGCAGAGGATGGGATTGGTGCGGGCCTCAACGCGGTATACGGCTATCCTGCTGATTTGGGTATCGGGCACGGGGTTGGCTATAATCGAAACAGCATGGTGACACCTTGCACCTCTTGCGGATGCAGTGCCAAATAAACCAATTATCTTCTGATTCCCAAAGGAGGGAATAGATTGAAACTACATGAATTTCAAGCAAAGCGGATTTTCGCCCAGCACGGAGTGCCCATTCCCCGGGGCGAAGTAGCTACCTCCGCAGCACAGGCGCGGGAAATTGCCCTGCGACTGGGCCTGCCGGTGGTGATTAAGTCTCAGGTGCTGGTGGGAGGTCGCGGCAAAGCCGGCGGCGTCAAGCTGGCGCGCACGGCCGACGAGGCCGAGGCCCTGGCCGACCAGATCCTGGGCATGAACATCAAGGGCTATACGGTCAAGCGCGTACTGGTTGATCAGGGCGTGGATATTCGCGATGAGATCTACCTGGGAATGGTCGTCGATCGGGCCCGTCGCCGCGTGGTGATGATGGCTTCTTCCGAAGGCGGGGTCGACATCGAGGAAGTGGCCGCCACCAAGCCCGAGGCCATCAAAACAGTGGCCATCGATCCCTTCCTGGGCCTGAAGGCATATCAGGCCATCGGCGTGGCCTCTTCCATCGGTATCCCCCAGGATCAGTTCCGCAATTTCACCAAGATCGCCTTCGGTCTTTATCAGGCCTTTGTGGCGGTGGATGCCGAGCTGGCCGAGATCAACCCTCTGGTGGTCACCGGCGAGGGTACCCTGCTGGCCGTGGATGGCAAAATGGTCCTCGATGACAATGGTCTGTACCGTCACCCTGACCTGGAGGAGATGCGCGATCTGGATGAAGAGGCCCCTTCAGAAACCGAGGCCCGCATCAATGGCCTGAGCTATGTCACTCTGGATGGCGAAATCGGCTGTATGGTCAACGGCGCCGGTCTGGCCATGGCTACCATGGATATTGTCAAACACTATGGCGGATCGCCGGCCAACTTCCTGGATATCGGCGGCGGCGCCAAGAGCGAAAAAGTGGCGGCGGCGCTCCGCATCATCCTCAGCGACACCAAGGTCAAGGCCGTGCTCTTTAACATCTTTGGCGGCATCACCCGCTGTGATGAAGTGGCCCGCGGCATTCTTGCTGCTCTGGACGAGGTCAAGCCCGATGTGCCCATGGTCGCCCGTTTGGTCGGTACCAACGAAGAAGAAGGCCGGGCCATTCTGGCCACAGCCGACATGATTACCGCTACCACCCTGGCGGAAGCTGCCCAAAAAGCAGTTGCTGCTGCCCGCGGCGAGCTGGCATAGGAGGAAATTATGAGCATTTTAGTCAATAAAGATACCCGTCTCATTGTGCAGGGGCTGACCGGCCGTGAGGGCCGCTTCCATTCCGAGCAGATGCTGGCTTACGGCACCAACATCGTGGCTGGCGTTACGCCCGGCAAAGGTGGCCAGCAGGTCCTGGGTGTGCCTATCTTCAACTCGGTGACCGAGGCCAAACAGGCGACCGAAGCCAATGCTTCCATCATTTATGTGCCAGCGCGCTTTGCAGCCGATGCCATTCTGGAAGCAGCCGATGCCGAATTGGAACTGGTGGTGTGCATCACCGAAGGCATCCCCGTACTCGATATGATCAGCGTGCGGGCTTACATCGATCGAACCCAGACCCGGCTCATCGGCCCCAATTGCCCGGGAGTGATTACACCGGGCGAGGCCAAAGTCGGCATTATGCCCGGCCATATTCACATCCCCGGCCCCGTGGGCATCGTCTCCCGCTCTGGCACGCTCACCTACGAGGCCGTGGCCGCCCTCAGCGCCCTGGGCATCGGCCAATCCACGGTTGTTGGCATTGGCGGCGATCCCATTATCGGCACCAAATTCGTCGATGCCCTGCGCCTTTTCGAAGCCGATCCCTCGACCCGCCACGTAGTGATGATCGGCGAGATCGGCGGCACCGACGAGGAGATGGCAGCGGAATACATTGCCGAACACATGAAGACCCCCGTTACCGCCTTCATCGCCGGCCAGACCGCCCCGCCCGGCAAACGCATGGGGCATGCCGGCGCCATTATCAGCGGCGGCAAAGGCACCGCGGCTGAGAAGATCAAGGCCCTGCAATCCGTCGGCGTGCCGGTAGCCAGTCACCCCGGTGAGATCGCCGAAATGGTCGCTCGCCGCTTGTAATAACCATTCTGACCGTGATTGACTCAGCAGGCTTCCGCGGCTAGCATTTGCGGGAGCCTGTTTTACTTTCGGAGCAGTCCGACTGCAAGCTGGCTGACGCCGATACCAAGGAAAAGCGCTCGCAAAGCCGCCAAGAGCGCCAAGGATTTTTTTCTATTTTTCCTTGGCGGCTTTGCGCCTTTGCGAGAGGCTTATTTACGAAGCAGATGCCATGAGCGATTGCATGCCGATGACGATGAAAATGTCTGCGCATAGGTCATCTGTCGCCCGGAAGACCAGAAAACCGGTAAACCGGGATGGGGCGACGCCCGCCCCAACCCTCCTGGTCTACTGATCAACTGGTCTTCTGGGCTACGGGTCTATCACGGAGAACACCAGGTTTTGACGTATTCAGGCATCATGAAAATCCGTCTACCCATTCTCGACATCGATCTGCACCCCTACGCCGGCAAATACATTGCCCTGGTCGCCGGGCGCGTGGTTGCTGTAGCCGGGAGCGCCGACGATGCCCGCGCCCTGGCCCAGATGACGCGTCCTCAGCGACAGCCCGTTATCCTCTATATCAGCCCTCTGGAATCGACAAGCGACTCTGAGGAGACATCGGCATAGCATCGGCTACCTGATCATCCCATTGCATCTCTATCCCATGCATTCAACTACCTTGCCGCCCCTGCCCCCCCATTTGCAGCACCTGCACGACATGCTGCGGCGTATTGCCCCCCAGCTCTCGCTGGTGGGCGGGGCTGTGCGCGACCTGATCCTGGGGGTAGAGCTGCACGACCTCGACTACGTCGTGCCGCAGCGGGCCATGTCCAGCGCTCGCAAACTGGCAGATCAGCTCGGCGCCGCCTACTATGCGCTGGATGCTGAACGCGATGTAGGCCGGGTTGTGTGGTCGCCCGCGGACGGTGATACGCTGATCATTGATGTGGCTGCCTGGCAGGGACCGACGCTCGACGCCGATTTGCAGGGCCGTGATTTCACCATCAATGCCATGGCCATGTTGCCTGACGGCAGCCTTTACGATCCGCACCATGGACAGCAGGACTTGCAGCAACGCCTGTTGCGCCCCTGCTCGGCCCACAGCCTGCTGAGCGACCCCCTGCGTATCTTGCGGGCGTTGCGCTTTGTGCTCAGCCTGGACTGCCAGCCCGTGCCCCAACTGCCGGCGCTGGTGACGGCGGCGGCCCCGCTGCTGAAGCAGGTCAGCCCTGAACGCCGACGCGACGAATGGCTGCGCATCCTGGCCCTGCCCGCGCCCGAGCGCGTATTTGTCTGGCTGGATGCCTGGCATCTGCTGGATCACATCCTGCCTCCCATGAACGATCTGCGCAGCCTGGCTCAGCCGGCCATCCATGCCTACGATGCCTACGATCACAGCATTGCCGTGCTGCAAAACATGGCCCTGCTCGATCGCTGGTTGCAGGGCGAGGCTTTGCCCCCGGCTCCGGCATGGCAGCCGGTAGCTGATCTGCTGGCCCCGCATCGTCAGCAGCTGGCCATGTACCTTGACACCAGCCTGGCCGCTGATCGACCGCGCTGGCTGTGGCTGCGATTCGCGGCCCTTGCCCACGATTGGGGCAAAGGCAAAACGCAAGTGCAGGCGGCCGATGGCGCCATTCATTTTTATGGCCACGAAAAACACAGCGCCACAATGGCGGATGCCTGGATGCAGGCCTATCATGCTGCCAATGCCGAAAGGGTATTCATGCAGACCGTGTGTCTGCTGCACATGCGCCCCCTGTTACTCTTGCAGGCAGGAGCGATTCCCAGTCGTCGCGCTATTTTCCATCTGCACCGTGATGCCGGTGATGCAGTGCTGGCCCTCCTTCTCCTGCATATCGCCGATTATCTCGCTATCATCGGGCCGCGACTGATGGTGCACGAGTGGAAGGATTACCTGCAACGGCTATGGTTGCTGGCCGCCCCTCTGCTGACTGGCTCGTCGCAGCCTGTCGTGCCCCGCCCCCTGATCAATGGCCGCGATCTGATTCAGCGCTTTGGTTTGTCGCCGGGTCCCCTCATCGGCCGTCTGCTGGCCAGCCTGCAGGAAGCCCAGGCCGTGGGCGAGGTAACCAGTGAGGCAGAGGCGATCGCCTGGGTGGAGAAAGAATTGGCAAATCGTGATTTGTGAGCACTCGCGACTTCCCCTATAATCCAGAATATGACAGCACCAGTATGTCCCTATCTCGGCCTGCTTGACGAACCCGAAGCCCATCTCAGCTATGCCAGCTTCGAGAATCGTTGCTATGCGACCATTGCCCGTGAAAGCATTCCCCTTTCCGAGCAATCGGTGTTCTGTCTGGGCGGCAACTACCGCAGCTGCCCGCGGTATATGGCCGTGCATGGGCCGCCCCGCGCCGGGGAGACCATCGAAACGGCGCCGCTCGTGGCTTCTCCCACGTATGCGCCACTGGCAGCCGTTCCCACGCCGGCCGCCGGGGCCAAAGACTGGTCGCTGGCCGTGATCTTGGGAGGGATCCTGGTCGCCGTCTTTCTGTGTGCGGGCCTGATCGCCGGATATTTCAGCCTGCGGGCGCTGGTCAGCACGGCGCTGCCCCCCACGCCGGCGGCGCCGGTGGCATTGGCTGTTACACCTACAACCACCTCGCCGGCAGCGGCAGTTGTTCCCCTAGTTGCAGATACAGCCACTCCAACCGCCGTGCCTGAGGAACAGCGCCAGGGCCCTCAGCCCACAGCCACCGAGCCGCCGTCCCCGGCTGCGGAGATCCCCACCGCCACATCGATTCCCGCCATTACCCCTGCCACGCCCACCCCGCGACCAACGCCCACCCGACGGCCGCCACCCACAGCAACTCGACGACCCACGGCCACACGTCAGCCCACACCCGTGCGCACACCTACGCCCGGCCGCGTGGCTATCTCTTTCTCCGCCTCCAAGACATCTATCGTGGTAGGGCAGTGCGTCACCCTGCGCTGGAATGTGAGCAACGCCAGGACGGTAAAATTCGATGATCTGGGCGTCGCGGGCGTTGGGAGTCGTGAAGAATGTCCGGAAGTGAACACCACCTACACGCTCACCGTGGTCGATCTCTACAACGCCACAACCAAGAAGACATTGACCATCGTGGTCAACAAGGGCACGCCCACTGTGACGCCGACGCCCACGGTCACATACACCCCGTGGCCCACAGCAACCCCCACCACGACCCGGACTGCTACCCCCACCAAAACCGCAACCCCCACCGCCACCGTCACCCCCACGATCACACCCACTTTCACCCCGATTCCCACGCCCACCCCCACGCCCTTCGTTATTCAGTGGGCGGCCAACCCCAACCAGTATCAGGGCGCGGGGCCTGATGTGAGCATTCAGTTCAGTAATCAGAGCACGGTGAGCGACGCCATGTTGTTGACACTGCAAAACAGCCAGCTTCCGGCCGGCTGGACGGTGGACATCTGTGTGGCGGAACGCTGTGGCGCCACCAATGCCACCCCCGAGTTGCAGCCGGGAGGTTCTGCCGCCGTGATCGTACGCTTTGGCATACCCGCCGGCGCCCCCACTGGCACACAGGCCCGCACCACCCTGGTGGCGCATTCCGTGGCCGATTTCGACATCGCTTTGCAGATTCCCATTATCCTGCAAATACCCTGAGGCCATGGAAATCCAGCTCGCGGTTGCCAAGATCGCCAAATACGCGATGAGCGAGAGCGGCGATACGGTGGAGGTGACAGAACGACCCCATGGCGGGGTGTCGATTGTGCTCGTCGATGGCCAGCGCAGCGGCAAATCAGCCAAGATCATCAGCAATCTCGTGGCGCGCAAGGCCATCGCCTTGCTGGCCGAAGGGGTGCGTGACGGCGCGGTGGCCCGCGCGGCCCACGATTATCTTCGCACCCATCGCGGGGGCCGGGTCAGCGCCGAGCTGATCATCCTTTCCGCCGATCTGGAGAGCGGCACCCTGGTTGTGTCACGAAATTCGCACGCTCCGGTGCTATACCGACAGGACGACGCATGGCAGGCGCTGGATACCGACACCGAGGCCGTGGGCATTCGCGCTCGCACGCGACCCCACATTACCGAGATCCCCATCCGCACCGGCGTGATGCTGGTGGGCGTGAGTGATGGCGTGTGGCATGCTGGCCAGCATCGCGGCAACGCCTTTGATCTCATGGCCTTTGTACAGGCGTTTCCCATGACCCTGGGGGCGCGGGCCGTGGCGGATGGAATCCTCACCCAGGCGTTGCAACACGAGCAATCGCGCCCTACTGATGATCTGACTGTGGTGGTGTTGCACGTGGCGTCCTTGCATGGCGATCAGGTGCGGCGCATGTACATGCGCTTGCCTATCGCCCCTGTAGTGAGCCACTGTTGGCCATAAGCTGTCATGAATCACCCTCCCGCTTCCGAGCTGGCTGAACGTTTACAGCAACGCCGGGACGAAGCCCTGTATCGGCGGCAACGGGCTGTGCGCTGGTTTGCCCATCGCCTGCGTGTGGCAGCGATCCTGATCAGCCTGCTGTGGCTGCTGCTGGCCTACATCCTGGCCCTGCTGCGCCTGCGCTGGCAGGTGACCGTGCCGCAGATAGTTGACCAGGGACTGATGGTGTTGTTGTGGTTGTATGCCGCCAGCCTGCCCCTTCTTTTGGCCTGGCGCACGCGTTTACGGGCCTACGTGTTGTACGAACACTGGGCGTGGCTGGTTCTGTGGCTGGCCCTGCCACTGGACTGGTTCGTGTTGCGCGTCAGCGTCGGCCGCTGGTCATGGATTCCGGTGCTCACATTGGCATTGCTGGTATTGGGGCGCCTGTTGCGGCGTTGGCGCTGGCGACGCTTTCGCCGGGAGATGATCGCCAGCGAGCTGCTGTGGCAACGCCTGCTGCCGCTGGGCGTGCTCGATCTATTGACATGGGGATTCTGGTCGCGGAGATAGCGAGATGTTCGTAAAAGTTGTGGGCATTTGTGGCAGTGGCAAGAGTTCGCTGGTAGGGCGACTGCGCGCTCGCGGCTATGATGCCCGCCAGGTCTCTCAGGAACATTCCGGCGTGCCCGATCTCTGGCTGCGTCGCCGCCGTCCCGATGCCCTGATCTTCCTGGATGCCAGTAACGAGGAAGCGCGACGGAGATACACGCACTTGCAACTGAATGACCGTTATCTGCAACGGGAACGCCAGCGCCTGGCCCACGCCCGTGAGCATGCCGATTGCTATGTGCTCACCGATGGCCTGACGCCGGATGAGGTTTTACTGCGGGTGCTGCGTTGCCTGCAGCAGATAAAAGCCCGTCACACCGGGGATTCGTAGCGCCAGGCCCGGTAAAGGCTCCCATGGGCGATGCGATGGGCGTCGATATTTGACACATCGCGGAAGGCAACCCTATAATCGATTGGTTTGAGCTAAACATTTCACATCTCCCGGATATTTTCTTCGACAGGAGAACGAAAGGAACCGTCAATGCAGTCTCGTAATAATCTTTCATTGTTTATCATCACCCTGGTGGCTTTCCTGGCAATTTATATTGCCCTGCCCATCCAGCATCCCGGCTGGTTTACCAAGATCGTGGCCGGTCATCAGCCGGCCGATCAGGCCCTGGATTTACGTCTGGGCCTGGATCTGCAGGGTGGCACGCAGGTGCAGTTGGCGCCGGACCTGCCCGCTGGCCAGACCGCCTCACTTGAAGACATCAATCGCGCCAAGGCAATCATCGAGCGCCGTGTAAATGGCCTGGGTGTCGCTGAAGCGCTGGTGCAAACCAGCAACGAACGCATTATCGTAGCGTTGCCCGGCATCAGTAATCCGGATGCCGCCATCGAGGCATTGCGGGGCACAGGGCAATTGGAATTCGTGGAGATGGGACAGAACCCCGTGCCGCCGGGCACAAAGATCGTGACCTCGCTGAATGCCAGCGAAGCCACTACCGATACCGTGGTGTACAAAACCCTGTTCACCGGCGATTTACTGCGCTCGGCAGACGTCTCCCGTGATCCTACCACCCAGGAGCCCTACATCGCCTTTGAGCTCAAGCCCGAGGGCGCCAAGATCTTTGGCGAATACACCGCCCAGCACATCGGTGATTACGTGGCCATTGTCATGGACAAGACCGTGCTTTCGGCGCCGGTGATCCGCGCTGCTATCAGCGACAGCGGCATCATTCAGGGCAGCTTCACATTGGAAGAAGCTCGCAATCTCGCCATTCAGATGCAATACGGCGCCTTGCCCGTGCCGCTGAAGGTGGTGGATGTGCGCACCGTAGGCCCGTCATTGGGGCAGGATTCGGTGAACTCGAGTGTGAAGGCGGGTTTGATCGGCGTGATCGTGGTGTTGTTGTGGATGCTCATTTACTATCGTCTATCGGGCTTCCTGGCCGATCTGGCGCTGGTGACCTTTGCCGCCCTCAACATGTCCATTTACAAGCTCATTCCTGTAACGCTCACCCTGCCTGGCATCGCCGGTTTCCTGCTCACCACCGGCATGGCCGTCGACGCCAATATCCTCATCTTTGAGCGTATGAAGGAGGAGTTGCGCGGCGGACGCTCGCTGCCCAGCGCGGTTGAGGCCGGTTTCTCCCGCGCCTGGACTTCCATCCTCGACTCCAATCTCTCTACCATCCTCACAGCCATCATCCTGTACTACTTCGGCTCCAACTTCGGCGCCTCCATCGTGCAGGGATTTGCCATCACCTTGCTTTTGGGTGTGGTCATCTCCATGTTCACGGCGGTGTTGGTTACCCGTACGCTGATGCGTTTTGTGGTCGCCCATTTCGCCGAACGTCTGCAACATCATTTATCGCTGTTTGGAGCCTGATCCGGATACGCCAGAGCCCAAAAGGCCCCTGGCCATGCGGCATCGGGGCGAGGAAACAGGAAGGGCGATTTGCCGTTTGCCTGTCAGCGTTTCCGAGGCTCCTGCCAGAGTTATCTTTCCGGCTCGGTGGGCCAAGATCACAAAACACCGAACAATTCCACCGCCGCCCCTGTGGGCTTTCATCTCATAAACAGAAGTGTTGACTTATGTTTAACATCGTCCGACATCGCCGCTGGTATTATCTCTTTTCTGCCCTGGTGATCCTGCCGGGAGTGATCGCCATGATCTACTCCGTGTTCACCATTGGCACCCCCTTCCGCCTTTCTATCGATTTCACGGGCGGCTCTCTGTGGGAGCTTCGCTTCAGCGAACCGATTCCTCCAGCCGAGGTCATCCGCGTTTTCAACGATAACAACTTCTCCGATGTGAATATTAACACCATCGGTGATGATAAAACCCTGTTGATCCGCAGCGAAGAGATCAGCCCTGACGAAAAAGCGCAACTGCTCAGCGCCATCAACGAAACCTTCGGCGAAACCCCTGAGGAATTACAGTTCCGTTCGGTCGGGCCCACCGTGGGCCGGGAGGTGACGCGTACGGCCCTGATCGCGGTGTTCATGGCCTCGGTGGTGATCCTGGGTTTTATCACCTGGGCTTTCCGCAATGTCTCGCATCCGGTGCGCTTTGGCGTCGCTGCCATCGTCGCCATGCTGCATGATGTGTTGGTCACCATGGGCGTTTTCTCCATCATGGGTTTTATCTCCGGCTGGGAGGTTGACGCTCTGTTCCTGTCGGCCGTGCTCACCGTGATCGGCTTTTCCGTGCAGGATACCATCGTCGTATTCGACCGTATTCGTGAAAACAGCCGTCGTCGCCGCGGGGAAGATTTCGAGACCATTGCCAACCGCTCCCTGCTGGAGACCATGCACCGTTCCATGGCCACGCAGATCAACGCCATGTTCGTCATGATCGCCCTGCTGCTTTTCGGCGGCTTGACCATTCGCCAGTTTATTGCCACCATGTTCATCGGTCTGCTCAGTGGGACTTATTCTTCCATTTTCACAGCTACCCCCCTGCTGGTCTCATGGGAGAAGGGCGAGCTGAATCTGCTGCGCCGGCTGCGCGGCAATAAAAGGCCCGCCGCTGCTTGAGTATGATCCAATGAGCGATTGCTCTCGCACTGTATCTGACTCTGCAAACAAACCGGGCCATCGCGCCCGGTTTTGCTTTCCGGGTTCCAGGGCGCGGGTGAACCGTCTCCCGTATTACCATCTCAATCATCAACATGCGAGCTTTATATCTGCACAACGGTCAGCTGCGTTTGCGGCATGACTACCCGCAGCCCCGGCCGCAGGCTGGCGAGGCCCTGCTGCGTTTGCGCGTGGCCGGCATCTGCGGCACGGATCTGGCGCTGGCCCACGGATACAAGGGAGGAGTGAGCCTGGTGCTGGGGCACGAGTATGTGGCTGAGGTGGTGGCTGCGCCGGGGCATGAAGCGTGGGTGGGGCGTCGGGTGGTCGGTGAGATCAACACCGCCTGTGGGCAATGTGCTCGCTGCGCCCGCGGCCTGATCACCCACTGCGCCCGTCGCCGCGTGTTGGGCATCCTCGACTGGGATGGAGCGCTGGCCGATTATTTCCTCAGCCCTGTTGCCAATCTGCACGCGGTGCCCCCCCATGTCAGCGATGAGGCGGCCGTCTTCAGCGAGCCGCTGGCCGCGGCTTATGCTGTGTTGCGCGATATGCCGCCTGATGTGGGTGAGCGCATGGTGGTGTTCGGCGATGGTCGCCTGGGCCAGTTGATCGCCCGCGCGCTGCGCGCCGAGGGCTTCGATCCGCTGCTGGTGGGACGTCATGCCGCCAAGCTGGCCATGGCCGCGGCCAGCGGCATTCGTACCCGACAGGTGCGTTCAGCCGCCGAGCTGAGCTCCGACCCGGAATACGATGTGGCGGTAGACGCCACCGGACAGGTTCAGGCCCTGGCCGACATCCTGGCCTGCCTGCGCCCGCGCGGGGTGCTGATCCTCAAGACCACCTCCGCCCGGCCGGCGCAGCTCGATCTGGCCGCGGTGGTGGTGAACGAACAGCGTATCATC
>JAJRXO010000378.1 GCA_024276255.1 Chloroflexota bacterium
ATATGGTGGCGGCTATGTCGGCCAGCGATGCGGACATCATCCGTCAGCGGGCGCCAGCAGCCTGTGTGGTCATCCTGCCCAATGGGGTCGACACGCAGGCCCTGCAGCCGCAGCCCCTGCGCCAACAGGTGAAGGAGCTGATCTTCGTGGGCTCGCCCACGCACGAGCCCAATCTGGATGCAGCCTGCTGGTTGTTGCAGGAAATCTGGCCGGTGCTGTTCCGCCGGCATCCGCAGCTGCGCCTGACGCTGATCAACCTTGATCATGCGCGGGTGCGAGCCTGTCTGCAAGCGGGCGTGGAATTGCTGGGCCGACAACCTGATCTGGCGCCACATTATGCGCGTGCCGATATGGCCCTCGTGCCCCTGCGGGCCGGCTCGGGCACAAGGCTGAAGATACTGGAAGCCTTTGCCGCCGGGCTGCCGGTGATCAGCACGGCTGTGGGCTATGAGGGCTTGCAGGTAGAGCCCGGCCGCCATTTACTGCAAGCCGACGATGCCGATGAATTCATTACCAGCGTGGAGCGATTGCTGGAAGACAGGGCCTTGCGCATGCAATTGGCCGCAAATGGCAGACAACTGGTCGAGAAAAAGTATGATTGGCGGCAGATAGCGCGTCAATATGAGATAGCATATCAACAGCTGCTGCAAATCCGCGCTCCACATTCTCCGATTTAATGATGCCTCCACCGCCTACACGTCGTCACCTTCTTGCTCTGCTGGCCCTGCCTTTGCTGCTGATTGCGGTGTGGCTGGGCGGCGAGGATGGATTGTTGGGTGCGGCCAATCATGTGGGCTATGCAGTTTGTCATCAGATCACCGTGCGTTCCTACGTGTTTGGTGATCTGCAATTGCCCCTGTGCGCCCGCTGCACCGGGCAGTATCTGGGCGCGCTGGCCGGGCTGCTGCTGGTATGGGCCTGGGGGCGTCGGCGTAGTGGCGTTTTTCCGCGTGGTCGGTATTTATTGATGCTGATTGCGTTTCTGGCGGCGTGGTTTTTTGACGGCTTCAATTCGTATATTTCGTTGCTGTTGGGGCGGCCCTGGTTATATACGCCGCACAACACCCTGCGCTTGATCACCGGCATTTTGCAGGGTTATGCCGTCAGCATGTTGCTGATCCCGTACTTCAATCAGGTATTTTGGACCGAGTGGCAGAGGGAACCGGTGTTGCAGCATGGTCGCGAGGTGGCGCAGATGCTGGCAGTGGGCGCGTTGTTGGTATTGGCTGTCAGCAGCCGCTGGCCGCCGTTGTTTTACCCGTTGGCCCTCCTTTCCAGCGGCGCTGCATTTATGATGCTGAGCATTGTGGGTGTTCTGGTGTTTCTGTTGCTGCTGGGCGAGGACAACCAGAACCGAACATGGCGCGACTTTATCAGTCTGCTGCTGCCGGGGATGGTCTTTGCGGCGTTGTTGATCGGGGCAATCGATCTGGCGCGAGGCTATGCCGAGACCGTGTTGGGCGCCCCCTTTTCCGGGCTGTAAGGTCGGTGTCGCGCGACCCGCGGCGCATCCGGCTCGTATATTTAATAATTGCTGTCCTCCTCAAATATAATTGTGGGGGACGGTTGACTTTGTTATAATGATACCGCCACGGCTCTGTCTGCATGTCTGGGGCAGGCAGGACGGGTTGTGTCCAGTCATTTAACGCGATACTTCTTTCTTCGCTTCCATCAATCCTGGAGGAACCATGGACATCGGTAAATCAATCTCATTTGTGTTCGAAGATCAACAGTGGCTGCCGAAAGTGTTGGTCGGCGGATTAGTCATCTTTGCCACCATCGCTCTGTCATGGACCGTGATCGGTCTGATCGTGGGGGCGGCTCTGTTGATGGGGTACAGTCTGGATCTGCTGAAAAATGTCCGCAATGGGGTTGCCCAGCCCCTGCCCGAGTGGGATAACTGGGGAGATAAAATCGTTAAGGGGTTCAAGCTGGGAGTGATTTTATTCATCTGGTCACTGCCCATTATGGTTTTTACAATTCCCAGTATGGTGCTGGGAGCCGCGGGTGATAACAGCAGTGCAGCTGGCTTTCTGGCCATTCTTGCCTTCTGTTTTGCCTGTTTTCAGATCCTGTTTGGCCTGTTGCTGACCGTGCTCATGCCGGCCATCATGATTAAATTCGCCGAGACGGAAGAGTTCGCCGATGGCTTTGCCTTTGCTGAGATCTTCCGGTTTACGCGCGAGAATATCGGCGAGATCATCATCGCCCTGCTGGTGATCTGGGCTGTACAGCTAGTGGCCGGTCTCGTGGGCCTCCTGCTGTGTGGGGTGGGCCTGTTCTTCACCGGCTTCTGGGGCCTGGCTGTGCAGGCGCATCTCTTCGGACAGATCGGCCGGGATAAGAATAACGCCTTCGACGAGCCGCCATCCTCCTATGATCTCTCTCCCGATGATGTGATGCCGGGCGTGGGTGAGCTGATGGAAGAGGTCGAAAGCAGCGCCAATGACGCCGTGCTCAAGGTCGAGGATCTGGGCGACAGCGTGCACGAAACAGGCACCGATGCCGTCGACAGCACTGCTGAAGCAGTCGACGACGCCAGTGATGCCGCGTCAGACATTTTCGAGCAATTGCCGGATGATTCAGAACCCAAGGCATGATGCATTCGTGATCTTGCACAACAGACACCCTGACTAATCGTTTTCGAATGAGACCCCGCGCGGTGACTGATAACCGGCGGGGTCTACTGATATTATATATTTAGGAGATTTTGATGGCTTTACACGAAACAACACTCTCTGCTTTTGACGCCACCCCGATTTTTATGCGCCAGTGGACACCGGACGGCGAACCCCAGGCGGTGTTGCTTCTGGTGCATGGTTTGAGCGAGCATGCAGGCCGGTATCCGCATGTGGTAAAGGCATTCCTGGCCGAGAATTATGTGGTATGGGGGCACGATCATCGTGGTTATGGAAAATCAGGAGGCAAACGCGGGGACTTTAATGCTTTTGATGATGTGATGAAGGATCTTGATCTGGTCGTCAATGAAGCGCGGGCCGCGTATCCACAGTTGCCCATCTGCCTGTATGCCCACAGCCTGGGCGGCACGTACGCCACGCATTATCTGGCCCGGCATGAGGATAAAATCACTGCTGCCGTGATTTCGGCTCCGGGCTACGGCACTGGCCCCGATTTCAGCCGCGCCAAACAGGTGATGGCCAGGTTGCTGGCAGGGATCGCGCCCAATCTCAGTATGCAGTCCGGCAGCAAGGATGATCCTTTCCGGCTTAGCCATGATCCTGAGGCCGAGCAGGCCTTTCGCAATGACACACTCTATCACTATACAGTGACCATGCGTTTTGCCTATACCAACCTGCGCAAGGGTGAAGAAGCCGCGCGGTTGCTTGCGACCTTGCATCTGCCGGTATTGGTTGTGCTGGGAGCCGAGGACAGTACCATTAACCGCCAGGCAGTGATCGAAGCCGCGGAGCAGGCCGGTGACAATGTGGAATTGCGGGTGTATAACGGCGGCTGGCACGAGTTGCACAACGAAGTACCGGCGATTCGTAACCGTGTATTGGCCGAGGCCCTGGCCTGGTTGCAGCCCCATATCGATCGCCGGCACTAACTAGAATCGTTGACAGGCACAGCCGCTCGCTGAAACTGCCTTGCGTACGAGTCTGATATGCCAGAATCGCACGATACCACGATATGATCATCGAAAAGGCCTTGCGCGTGGGCGCCGATGCGCCGGAGCAAGCCAAGATCAACCCCATCCCCATGCAAAGCGACTGATGCCGTGCAACGCACAGGCAGCGAACGCGGATGGGCCTTTTGGGCTTAATCGGGTAAGCGTTTCCGGCATCGTCATCTCTGAAAGATGACCGATCATGACAGATCGACCGCTTTTCCCACCTTTATTCTGTTCACATCTCAAGGAGTGATCTTATGCGACTGGAGTTCTGGGGAGCCGCCCGCACCGTCACCGGCTCCATGCACTATCTGGAGGTCAACGGCAGCAAGATCCTGCTGGACTGCGGTTTGTTTCAGGGCAAGCGGGCGCTGAGTTACGAGCGCAACCTGAATTTTCCCTTCAATCCCGCCGAGATCGATATCCTGGTATTATCGCATGCCCACATCGACCATGCCGGCAATATCCCCAATCTCATCAAACAGGGCTTTACCGGCAATATTTATTGCACACCGGCCACGCGCGACCTCTCGGCGGCCATGTTGCCGGATAGCGGCCGCATTCAGGAATCGGAT
>JAJRXO010000379.1 GCA_024276255.1 Chloroflexota bacterium
ACCGATGAAAACCTCGTATGTGTCATTCTTCGCTTCGCTGCGCTCCCTCAGAATGACAGGACAGCATTCTATTTTCAGAACAGTCCAGCGGCGGGTTTGCCCACGCCGATTCTGATAAAGATGGGGATGTGGATGTGGATGGCCGGGGAGGAACGAGGACATTTTTCGACTGAGATGGCCATCCGTGCCTGTCCGCGTTAGTCCGCGTCCTATTATCAGATCAGGCGCGCAAAAGCAACAATGGGGCTTTGCCTACTTGACAATGCAACCGGTTGCAATTATACTGCCTTGTAATTGCAACCGGTTGCATTCGTCTTTGCGCTCATCTTCCGCCATCTGAACTATGCCCACCATCCGTGATGTCGCCGAAAAAGCCGGCGTTCATCCCAGTACGGTCAGTCGCGTTTTCAGCGGTAAACCCTCCATCAGCCAGACCACACGACAACGCGTGCTGGCTGCCGCCGACGAGCTGGGCTTCCAGCCCAATGCCATCGCCCGCTCTCTGAGCATCCAGCGCACGAACACTATTGCCATTGCCGTCTCGCACGCGTATCAGGGTTATTTCGAAGATGTCTTTTTTCCGCAGGTGATGCAGGGGTTATTGGAGATAACGTATAAATATGGCTTTCGGGTTCTGGTGGCCGGCAGCAGCGGTCATGCTGATGAGATCACCCAATTGCTGGACATCGTGGGGTCGCGGCAGGCCGACGGTATTGTGGTGTTAAGCAACCGCTTCGATGTCGATTTGATATCGGCGCTGCAGAATCAGAATGCTCCCTTTGTGCTCCTGGGCAAACCCGACCCATCCCATGCCGGCTGCGCCTGGGTGGATAGTGACGATGCGAAATACACCGAGCAGGTGATCAACTATCTCCTGGGCATGGGCCATCGCCGCATTGCCTACGTCGGTGGCGATCCCGATGTGCTGGTCACCAAAGAACGCCTGCGAGGCTACAGCGCTGCCCTGCAAAACGCCGGCATCCAACCCCTTCCCGAATGGGTGGATTACGGCTTTTTTGTGGAAGACGGGGGTCGCCAGGCCGTACGCCGCATGTCGCGGTTGGGTGAGCTGGCCCCCACCGCCTACTACGCAGCCAACGACCTCATGGCCATTGGCGTCATGAAGGCGCTGCAGGAACAGGGACTACGCATCCCCGCCGACGTCTCCGTCGTCGGCACCAACGATTCCCTGCTGGCCGTGCATGCGCACCCCCCCCTCACATCCCTCTTCGTGCCCTACTCGGTCATGGCCGCGCGGGCCACATCCATCCTCATCCAGAGTATCCTTGCCGGCCACATGCCCAATCAGCAGGTGACCATTCCCTGCAATCTGGTCATTCGCGCCTCGGCCGGACCCCCTCCGGTTTTATCCTGATTCCCCTGCCAGAAAATCCTATGACATCCTTCACCACCTAACTTCTGGCTTTTTCACCCCTCTCATTCCCATTCTCAATAGGAGAAGAAACCATGATTCGTCGAAAATGGATGGTTCTGTTTGTGCTTCTGATCGCTGTGTTGGCCCTGTCAGCGTGTGGTAGCAAAGCCGAGCCCACCCCCGTCCCCACCAAAGTGCCGGCGACCAACACGCCGGTGCCCCCCACCCCCGTGCCCGAACCCACGGCCACGCCCGAGCCCGCCAAGCCGGCAGGCCAGCTGACCGTCTGGGCTGACGACACTCGCGCCCCCGTGTTGCGTGACCTGGCGCAGAAATTCCAGGATGAATACGGCCTGGAACTGGTCGTGCAGGAAGTCGGCTTCGGCGACATTCGCGACCAGATGAAGCTGGCTGCTCCCGCCGGCGAAGGCCCCGACATCTTCGTGGGCGCCCATGACTGGCTGGGCGAGCTGGTCGCCAGTGGCGTGGTCGAGCCCATCGAGCTCACCAATCCCGACGATTTCCTCGACGCCGCGGTGCAGGCCTTCAGCTATGAGGGTCAACTGTACGGCATGCCCTACGCCACCGAAAACGTAGCCCTGTTCTACAACCCCGAACTCGTGCCCGAGCCCCCCACCACCTGGGATGAGCTGATCAGCATCGCCTCCCAGCTGGAAGCCGACGGTAAGGTCAAGCAGGGCTGGGTCATGCAGGTTGGCGATCCCTACCACTTCTTCCCCATCCAGACCGCCTTTGGCGGCTACGTGTTCGGCCTGGACGAAAACGGCAACTACAATCCCAACGATGTGGGTCTTGATGCTCCCGGTTCGCTGGCTGCTGCCCAGTTCCTCGATCAGGCCGTGAAAGACGGCCACCTGGTTGCCGACGTCGACTGGGAAACCATGCATGTGCTCTTCGAATCCGGTGATGCCGCCATGATGATCTCCGGCCCCTGGTCCCTGCCGCGGGTGCGCGAATCTGGCATCCCCTATGCCATCGCCCCCATCCCCGGCCAGGTGCAGGATGCCCAGCCCTTCCTGGGCGTGCAGGGCTTCATGGTCAGCGCCTTCAGCGAGAACAAGCTGCTGGCCGAAGCCTTCCTGAACGATTTCGTGGCCACGCCTGAGGTCATGCAGGCCATCTTCGAGGCTGATCCCCGCCCCTCGGCCTTCAAGGCCGTGCGCGAGGCCATCGACGATCCTGATCTGGCCGCCTTTGCCGCCGCCGGCATCAACGGCCTGCCCATGCCCGCCATCCCCGAGATGTCCGCTGTCTGGGGCGCCTGGGGCGATGCCATCACCCTCATCTTCAATCAGGCTGAAGACCCGGTCGCGGCCTTCCAGAACGCGGCCTCGCAGGTGCGTGAAGCCATCGGCGCCCCCGAACCCACGCCTGTGCCCACGCCAGAACCGACTCCCACACCTGAGGTCCTCACCCGCGCCGATGCCGATCTCGTAATCTGGGCGGACAACACCCGCGCCCCGGTGCTCAAGGATGTGGCCGCCAAATTCCAGGATGAATACGGCGTCAGCGTGGCCGTGCAGGAAGTTGGCTTCGGCGACATTCGCGATCAGGTGAAACTCGCCGGTCCCGCTGGCGAAGGCCCCGACGTATTCGTGGGCGCCCACGACTGGCTGGGCGAACTCGTGGCCAGCGGCATTGTCGAGCCCATCGAGCTCACCAATCCCGGTGATTTCCTCGACGCCGCGGTGCAGGCCTTCAGCTATGAGGGTCAGCAATACGGCATGCCCTACGCTACCGAAAACGTGGCCCTGTTCTATAATCCCGAACTCGTACCCGAGCCCCCCACCACCTGGGACGAGCTGATCAGCATCGCTGCCCAGCTGGAAGCCGATGGCAAGGTCAAGCAGGGCTGGGTCATGCAGGTGGGTGATCCCTACCACTTCTTCCCCATCCAGACCGCCTTTGGCGGCTACGTGTTCGGCCTGGATGAAAACGGCAACTACAATCCTGAAGATGTGGGGATCGACAGCCCTGGTTCGCTGGCGGCTGCCAAGTTCCTCGATCAGGCCGTGAAAGACGGCCACCTGGTTGCCGACGTTGACTGG
>JAJRXO010000380.1 GCA_024276255.1 Chloroflexota bacterium
CCCGTCATCTTCGGCGCCGGCCTTTTCAAGCTCAAGGACTTGATGAGCATGGGCGCCAATGATGCCTCGGGCATGGCCCTGCTATTGGGATTTCTGGCTGCCACCATCTCCGGATTCCTCAGCATCCGCTTTTTACTGAACTATCTGCAGAATCACAAACTCACCGTCTTTGCCATTTACGTATGGCTCATCGCCCTTCTCTCCCTGGCTCGCGCCTTCCTCATGTGAGTGGCAGACATTGGGGGCTTACGGTGGCTGTCACACTCATGGCATTGCTGAGCACAGCCTGTGCTCCGGCCTCACCCACCAAACCACCACCCCCGCCCCGTATCCGCGCTGCCGGGGCTCCCGTATTGGCAAGGCTATGGCCGCAATTGACCACTGCCTACAACGCCGCCGGTGGCAGGGCAGCATGGGATTGGGCTTTGCTGCCATCGCTGCGGGCCTGGCAGGAGCTGGCTGAGGATCGCCTCGACTTTGCCATCGTCGCCGACTCTGTCATTGGTGAACAGCAGCCCCAATGGCGCTACACACCATTCGTCGATGATGCCCTGGTGTTGATCGCACACCCTGATCTGGGAATCGAGGAGCTCAGCACCAGCCAGGTTCAGGCCATTCTGGATGGTTCATGGCAGGCTGCGAATGAGTCCGACCTGGCAACGGAACCAATTCGCCTGGTCATTCGTGATAAAGACAGTGGCCCTTACCAGTTGATCAAACAGAAGCTCCTGCCGCAGCGCTCCATTACGCTGGCTGCCCGCATCCTCCCCGATGATGACCGCATCGCGAAATGGGTGCGTGATCATCCCGGCGCCGTGGCCTTCGTCAGCATGACCAGCCTGCCCCCCGACCTTTCTCCCATCCCTATCGATGGACTGCTTCCCTCCCAACCTGATTATCCCCTGCGTTATCGACTCTACGTGATCAGCTCCACCCAAACGCAGCCTGCTGTACAATCCTGGTTGGAGTGGTTGTATTCGCCTGTCGCCCAGGAACTTCTGCGACAGTCCTTTCCCCTCACACCGATAAACCCTGCACCCTGAACAAGGCTTATGGCAAACGAACATCCTCAACCCAAAACAGGTCCCAATCCTGTGCTCAGTGGCCTCACGGTAGGCCTGCTACTTTTCGTGCTTACGCTGTGCACCATCACATTGTGGTTCGTTCCGGCCCTCAGCCGTCAGGCCAACATCGCCGGTGTCTCGGGGCCCCGTTGGTCTCCTCCCACCGCCACGCCCCGACCCACCGCCACCCCCACACCGTCTCCCCCCAGCCTGCCCAGTCCCACGCCTGAAACGACCCCGGCAGACGCAGGCAGCGCTACCTTCAAGGTGGGCGACATCGCTATCAATGTCAACGATGGCCCTGTTAATTTACGGCGCACGCCCGGTTATCTCAATAAGTCGGCCAGCGATCGTATTGCCCTGGTGCCGGCCGGCGCCCGTGTGGAAATCCTGGCCGGGCCGGCCACGGCAGATGGTCTCACATGGTGGCGCGTACGCTGGCAGGATTTTCAGGGCTGGATGGCTGAAAATCGCACCAGTGGCGGGCCGATTCTCAAGCTGGCGCCATGATAACATAAAAAATGGCACTGCCCGTTGATCCCTGGCCCATAGGGTTTCAGATCGACGGGCAGTGATTTATTGCGGTGTGGGCAGGGGGGAGATGGGGGAATCGAAGGTGGAGAAATCGCTGGTGGGGGTAGGCAGCGGGGTCAGGGTCGGCAGTGGGGTGGCGACGGGCGCCGAGGTGGGAACAACCATCGTGGCAGCAGGCGCCAGGGTGGGTTCCACATTTTTGTCCTTTTTATCTTTGCAACCAACCAGCAGAAATGAGCTGAGAACGAGGATTAACGCGATTTGGATAATACGATTCAATGTCTTTGCCTCCTGGGATGAGCAATCATGAATTGCCTGGCAGGTGTGCCAAACACACCCTGGGGAATTTTTCTCACAGCGTTTTGCCGTCTGATCATACCCGCACTTGCATTGCGGCGCAACCTGGGAAGGATCGTTGTAAGCGTGCAGTTCTACACAGCCGAACCAGATTCAGTGCCCGGGCCCAGCAACCCCGCTGTCGACGTGCGGGCATCAGGTCTGCTGCAGTTGCCGGTCCAGGTCGGCCAGCTTTTGCCGCAGGGCCATAATCTCTGCCGATAATGCATCCTGGTCCTGCGGCAGGGTGCGCTGGCGACGCTGTTTGTGGAATGCCAGCTCCATAGCCGTTTGATGCATCTGTGCCTGCAGGCTTGCCTGACGCCAGGCCACCCCACGCAACCATCTGCCAATCCGCCCCAGCCGTGGCCACTGGCTCTGGATCAGCCGGTAATGCTCGGGGCTGAGGGTATCCGGCACCTCGGGCGCAAGATGGCGACGGATCCACTGACGTTCGGTACGCAGGGCCAGCCCGGCGATGAGCAAGAGCAACAACACACCGCCCCAGTCGGCGATCAGGGTGAGAATAAAGGCCAGGCCGTTGCTGGCCGTGGCCGTCAGGGTGAGATTGTGCCAGAAATGGACGAAAATGGCCAGGGCCAGCGACAGGGGTATGGCCAACCAACGCCAACCCGGCCGCGGTTGCTTCAGGGCAAAGGCCACGCCCAGGCCGCTGATGGCGGTGAACAGGGCATGACTGAGACCAAAAACAACCGAACGCAGCAGGAAGATGCCGGCCAGCGAGCTCCATCCCCCTTCCAGAGCCACGCTGACAAAGTAGAAGAAATTCTCGGTCATGGCGAAACCCGCCCCGATCAACGCTCCGTACACAATGCCATCCAGCAAACCGTCGATCTCGGTGCGGAAGAATATGACAAGGGCCCACAGGGCCACTGCCTTGGCCAGCTCCTCCACAACCGGCGCCACGATCACCGCGCCCAGAGTATCTGCGGCATCGGGTTGCATCAGCATGCCCAGGGGCACGGCCAGGGTGAGTTCGACTACCAGGGCGATGATGATGGCCGGTACAGCGCCCCACAAGAACGTAGTGGCCAACAATGCCAGCGGTTCGCGCTCGTAGCGGTCAAGCCACCAGATGAGCAGCACATACACAACCGACGACGAGACCGCAGCAAACAGGGCAACAAACAGGATGGGAAGCATACGCAGGGTGGGGGACGATCAGGAGCCAAACAGGCGTTTGTGGATTTTGGCGTAGGTTGAATAGAAATGTACGTGATGCCCGCTGAGCCCGCCCTCGATCCTCGCATGGGCCAGGCTGGCGCGGAAACTCTCGGCATCGTGAAATGGCGGCATGAGCATGGTGGCCCGGCCGATTTCGCCGATCGTATGGGCATCGCTGCCCGCGGTCATCAGTTTGCCATATTGCTCGGCCAGGGCCCGAGCCTGCTCGTTGTCATCGCGCCTGGCGCTGCGGGCGTTCAGCACCTCCAGGGCATCCACCTCATCGATGATGGCCAGCGTAGCCTCCAGCCCCATGGCCGAGCTCTTGCGCAGCGAATCCAGGGGATGGGGAATACCGATCACCGCGCCCTGCTGGCGCAGGCGACGGATGGTCTCGGCAGGCGATAGGCCCTTGGGCACGGCCTCGCGCACGAACCAGGCGATGATCTCGCCCATGGTTGTCTTGATCTCCTCGCCTACGATCACCAGATCAGGCGCCAGTTTCTGCACGGCCAGGGCGCCGGCGATGTTGTTATGCTCGGTGATGGCGATGCGATCAATACCCTTCTTGCGGCAGGCTGCCACGATCGCCCGCGCTGAGCTCAGCGAGTCAGGCGAATAACGGGTGTGACAGTGCAGTTCCACGCGCCAGAGCGATTCCGTCATCTCAGATGATCCCCAGCTGTTTCCCTACCTGCTCAAAGGTCGCCAGCACCTGATCGAGCTGCTCGTCGGTGTGGGTCGCCATGTAGCTGGTGCGTAGCAATTGCCGGCCCTGGGGCGTGGCTGGGGCGATGACGGCGTTCACGTACACGCCTGCATCCAGCAGCATCCTCCAGGCGATGAAGGTGCGGGTGTCATCGCCGATGATGATGGGGATGATGGGCGTCTGGGAATGGCCGATGTCGAAGCCCAGGGCGCGGTAGCCCTTGCGCATTTTATCGCCGATCTCGTTCAGGCGGACAATGCGTTCCGGCTCTTCTTTCATCACCTGCAGGGCGGCGCGGGCAGCCGCGGCATTGGCGGGGGGGATGCTGGCGCTGAAGATCATGCTGCGGGCGCTGTGCTGGATGTAGTCGATCACCTGGTGATCACCGGCAATGAATCCGCCCAACGAGGCAAAGGATTTGCTGAATGTTGACATAATCAAATCCACTTCATCGACAAGGCCAAAATGGGCTGCTGTGCCCTTGCCGTCTCCCAGCACTCCCATGGCATGGGCGTCGTCCACCATCAGGCGGGCGCCGTATTTCTTGCACAGCGTCACCAGGTCGGGCAAGGGGGCAATATCGCCCTCCATACTGTACAGGCCGTCCACCACGACCAGGATGCCCTGCTCCTCGGGGATGGCCTTCAGCACGCGTTCGAGATCGGCCATGTCGTTATGCCGAAAGCGTTTGACCTTGCCCCATGCCAGGCGGGCGCCGTCCACGATGCTGGCGTGATCATCTTTATCGAGCACAACCACGTCGTTGCGGCCCACGAGGGCGCTGATCACGCCCAGATTCACCTGCATACCCGTGGAAAAGACCAGAGCGGCTTCCTTGCCCACCCAGTCGGCCAATTCCTTCTCCAGCTCCAGGTGCATTTCCAGGGTGCCGTTCAAAAAGCGGGAGCCGGTACAGCTGGTGCCGTATTCATCAATGGCCTGCTTGGCGGCAACGCGCACTTTGGGATGTGTGGTCAGCCCCAGATAATTGTTGGAGCCGCACATGATGATGCGCCGTCCCTGATAGATGGCTGTCGTACCTTCGTTGCCGCTCATGGGAATAAAATAAGGATAGAGGCCGGCTGCCCGGGCTTCGGCAGCAGCAGTAAACTGATAGGCTTTGGTAAATAAGTCCATGATGTCCTCACAAAATCAAAAGTGTTAAGCCTGGGGGAATGCGACCCGCTTGGCGGTATGCATATCCCGCATGGCGCGGTTATTCCTTCCGGAGGCGTTTACGTGCTTTACGTAGATCCCGGTCGATTATCCAGCGGCCCAGGCCGGGTGCCAGGCGGAAGGCCAGACGGATCCAGCCAGCCTCGCCGGGCAGAATTTCAAATTTACGTTTGAGCAGGCCGCGCACAAAGATCTCCGCTACCTCGTCGGGTGTCATCACCTTGGCGGTTTCCGACAGCATGGCTGTTTCCGGCGGTTTGGTCTGGTTTTCGATGGCAAAGCCGGGGGTGTCGGTGTCGGGAGGGAAGAGGATGGAGAAATGGATGTTGTAGGGTTTCAGCTCATGGCGCAGGCTCTCGGTCAGGCCCACGATGGCGTACTTGCTGGGCGCGTAGGTGGCATAACCGATCAGCCCCATGAAGCCCACGATGGACGAGACATTGGCGATGTGACCCCTGCCTGCCTGCAGCATGTGGGGCAGCACGATGAGGATGGGCACGAGCTGGCCGTAATAGTTCACATCCATGTTGCGCTTGAAATCGGCCAGCGTCAGCTTTTCGATGTATTGAGGATAGGCGTAGCCCACGGCGTTGATCAGATAATCCGGTGCGCCGCGGCGGGCAATCACATCTTCGAGAAGAGGTCGTAGCACATCCATATCCGTGGTGTCGGCGGCAATGGATTCCACCCATTGCTCATCCTTCACCCTTGCCGCTTGCAGGTCTGCCACCGTCGCTTGCAAAGGCTCGGGATTGCGGGCGATAATGCATACATTGCCACCCATCCGCACAATACGCAGCGCTGTGGCCCGGCCAATACCCTTGGAACCGCCGCAAATGACGACGAATTTTTGCTGAAAAGCAGGGGGAAGAACAGACTTTTGTCCAGACATGATGCCTCCTTTTATCGCCTCGCATCATACACCACATCGGGGCAATTCCCCAACTCATCGCATTGTAAGATGTTTGTCCCCAACCTCATCTGAAAGCTAAATCAGACAGGGCTCCAGGTATTGTCCAAGACGTATTGTCCAGGACGCGAGCCCTGTCTGGGTTCTACACTCACCGCAAGGAGCTTTTCATGATCAAAGCAATCTGGAATGGCGCGATTCTGGCCGAGAGTGACCAGACCATCGTCGTCGAAGGCAATCATTATTTTCCACCTCAAAGCGTGAACTGGCAGTATTTTCAGGCTACCGACACCAGGTCGACCTGTCCCTGGAAGGGAAAGGCCAGTTACTACACCGTTGAAGTGGGCGGCAAGCGTAATCCCGATGCTGCCTGGACCTACCCGGAGCCCAAGCCCGCGGCCGCGCAGATCACCGGTTACGTGGCGTTCTGGCGCGGCGTGAAGGTCAGTGAAGCGGATGCCAGCCGCCGCACAGGCCTCAGACGTCTATTTAGCCGATCATGAACCTGACGTTGACTTACTGGTACATGTTCCCTGTGGGCATTGCGGTGGCGACCACGGCCATGGCCTCGGGCGTGGGCGGAGCCACCTTTTTTGCCCCCATTTTCATCCTGGGGTTGCGCCTGAACCCCGAAATCGCCATTGGCACCGGCCTGATCACCGAGGTCTTCGGCTTTGCCAGCGGCCTGTTTGCCTACGCTCACAAACGACTCATTGATTATCGCCTGGGACTCAACCTGTTGATGGCCACCGTGCCCATGGCCCTGGTGGGCACCTGGCTGGCGGGCTCCATTCCTCCTGATTATCTGAAATTGATCCTGGGCGTGGGCCTGTTTGCCATTGCCGCCAGCTTTCTGCGCGCACCTGACGCCCGCGAAGTGGCCATGCTCGATGCTCAGATTGTGGCCGAATATGGCGGCGAGCGGGCCGAGACATGCATCATTACCCGCGAGGGCGAAGAGATACGCTACAAGGTGTGCAATCGCAACCTGGGGCGCATGATCGCGGGGATTGGCGGCCTGTTTGTGGGCATGATCTCTACGGGCCTGGGCGAGCTCAATAGTTATTTCCTGCTTCAACGCTGCCGCGTGCCCAGTGCCGTCAGCGTGGCCACCAGCGTATTCGTGGTTGCCATCACGGCCCTGGTGGCTTCATCCGGCCATCTGCTGCAATTTGCCCGCAGCAATCCCGCCGCCCTGAACACGGTGCTCAACGTGTGCCTGTTCACGGTGCCAGGCGTGATCATCGGCGGCCAGTTGGGCCCGGCGCTGGCTCGACGGCTGTCACAACACACGCTCGAGCGGGCGCTGGGAGGTCTGTTCGTGCTGGTGGCC
>JAJRXO010000381.1 GCA_024276255.1 Chloroflexota bacterium
GGTCTCGCTGCCAAAGGCCATGGCCGCAATGGCCTGCGCGCCTCCCAGGGCAAACAGGGCATCGATTTCGGCGATTGCGGCCGCGGCCAGGATGATGTCGGGGATACGGCCGGTTTTGCGATCAGGCGGTGTGCAGGCGATTACGGTCTCTACCCCGGCCACACGGGCGATCACGGCCGCCATGAGCAACGAACTGGGCAGAGGAGCCGTGCCGCCGGGCACATACACGCCCACGGCAGCCAGCGGCCGTACGATCTGCCCCAGGATGCCCTCATCCTCATCGCTGTGCATCCAGGAATGGGCGGGCTGGCGGCGATGAAAAGCGGCAATACGCTCGGCAGCCAATTCCAGGGCTGAACGCAATTCCGGCTGCAGGCGCTGCAGGGCAGCAGCCCACTCGGCTTTGTCCGTAGCAAAATGCGACGAGGTGGCGGCATCCAGTGTGCGTGACCAGTGATACAGCGCCTCGTCGCCCCGCTTGCGCACGTCGCGCACGATGTGTGCCACAGCTTGCTCCGGCGTATAGGCCTGACCAAAAGTCCCCTCAATGCCACGGAGCAGTGCCGGGGGATACTCGACTTCGGCCCAGGAACGGCGTTTGAGAATGCCCTGGCGGGCGGTGGAGAGTTCGTAAATGGGGAATAACATGGGTAGTGGGATTTGGGATTCAGGCCACGGCCCGACGCATGGCATGGAGCAGGGAATCGATAACTGCGGTATGCAGGCGATAGCTGGCGCGATTGACGATGAGGACGGCCTGCGATTCGAGGATGGTACGTAGTTCCACCAGATCATTGGCGCGCAGGGTGTCGCCTGTCTGCACCAGATCAACGATGAGATCGGCGAGGTTAACCAGGGGGCCCAGCTCCACCGAGCCGCTGAGCACAATGAGCTCGGCAGAAATGCCCCGGCGACGGAAATACTGCGATGTCAAATGGGGATATTTTGTGGCCACACGAGGATACAGATCCAGGCGCAGGGGACGACCTTTGCGGGAGGCGGGACCGGCCACCGATAATCGGCAATGGCCGAAGGGCAGGCGCATGGGCTCGAACACATCGGCCGCGCGCTCGCGAATCACGTCCAACCCAGCAATGCCTATGTCGGCCGCGCCCTGTTCGACGAAAACCGGTACATCCATGGGCTTGGCCAGCACATAGTGCATGCGACCATCGACGCTATCGACGATCAGCTTGCGGCCGTTGTCGGCGGCGGGCAGGGGCCAACCGGCCCGTTGCAGCCAGATCAGGGCATCATCGGCCAGTCGGCCTTTGGGAAGAGCGATCGTGAGTGTCGTCATTGAAGAAGGTGGGGAGTGAAAGATTGCAAGACGGCAGGCCATTCGGCCAGAGAAAAACGACGGGAGGGCTGACCGGCAGCAGTGAGCACGGCAGCGCCATCGCAGGTGCAACGCAGGCGGGGGATGGGAGAAGTCGGGGATTCCGCGCCCAGGGCGACGGCGGTGATCAGGCCGGCTTCGCGACTCTGGCGGGCCAGTTGCACGTGCTGCCCGCAGGCGCAGGGCTGCACCAGCAGATGCGGCAGCGGATCAGCGGGGGGGCCCAGTTGCCGGCGCAGGGCCAGCAGAATGCGGTCGAGATAAAAGGCGCAGCCGACAGCGGGCAGAGAGGGGCCAAAATGCCCGACGAGATTGTCGTAGCGGCCGCCGTTGATGACAGAGGAGCCCATCTCCGGCGTGTAGGCCTTGAAGGTGATGCCGGTATAATAATCCATGCCTCGCACGTCCGCCAGATCAATGATGAAGGCATCCTGCACGCCGTACTGACGCAGGCGCTCGATAACGATCTGCAGACGCTGCGCAGCCTCTTGCATTTTCTGATTCCGGGCCAGATGTTGCGCCCGATCCAGGACATCGGATTCGGCCTCGCCACTGAGGGCGAGCAGGCTGGTGAGGGCATCATGGGCCGGGGCGGGAAGTTGCCATGACTCGGCCAGCATGTGTACCTCGTCCTGGCTTTTGCGATCCAGGGCTGCCTGCATCTGTGCTATCTGGTTACTGTCGAGCGGCAGGGTGTCCAGCAGACCGTGGAAGTAGCCCAGATGCCCCAGGCTAAAACGATAGGATGAGAGCCCCAGCTCCGCCAGGGCGCGGGCGGCCAGCGCCAGCACTTCGGCGTCGGCATCGGGGCCGCCTGCCCCGATCAGCTCGATGCCGGCCTGCCAGAACTCGCGCTGACGACCGGCGCGCGGCTCCTCATAGCGGAACGCAGGCCCGGCATAGAAATAACGCTGGGGTAACGGTTGATCGTAGAGCTTGGAGCCGACGATGCGGGCCGTGGGAATGGTGAGGTCGGGACGCAAGGCCAGGGTGCGGCCATCTCGGTCGAGAAAGCGATAAAGCTCCTCGGCCAGTTGCGAACCGGCCTCGCCGGCCAGGGTATCA
>JAJRXO010000027.1 GCA_024276255.1 Chloroflexota bacterium
GCAGCAATGAGCAAGCCGGGTTCAGCCGGCGCCGTTTGCTAGTCCGGCGGTTCAGCGCCGGGCGGCCTGCAACACCTCGGCCCCATCCATATTCAAAATCTGTGTCCGCAGGCTGTGTGCATCTGCGTCCTATTTTCGTCGTTATATGGTGAGCTAGTGCTCATGGCGACTGCTTCGTAAATAACGTTACCCCGCCCGATCACGGATCGGGCTAGACGCGACGTGACACATGCCCCCATCGCGCCCAGCCGCATCCGTGATGCGGCGGCTCCCGCTGGTCGCTCAAAGTGACAAGGACGATGGCATTTTAATCCTCATCGGTGCGCAGCCGCTCATGGTGCCTGCTTCGGAAATATCCGATAGTGCCACCCGCAAAAGCAGCCCACCGAATCGAATTCGGGGCTCAGGGGCGTACCGCCGCCCGACCCCCTGCGGGGTCAGTTTGCCAAAAGCTAACTCCGTCGCGAACGCGATCGGTCGATGAAGGTCGACCAGCGGCCATCGGCCCCATAGCCCACGATTTTAATCGGCGGGGCTACGCGCGACAACCTGCACGGCAGCAGGCCGCAGCAGCTTCGTAAATAGAACGCTTCGGGTACACCGGGGCGGTCCTGGCAGAGCCTGGCACCCAGGTGACCGTTCCCCGGCCAGGCCGCTTTGACAGGATGGGGTCGCCATCCTACAATGTGCCGCAACCACTTCCAGCCAGGTTTCCAGGTGACTGCCTGGAATTGCCGTGAAATGCCCGTGGAAAATCCGTTCCGTAAAATGGGACACAGATTGGCATCAATGTAGACCCGTAGCACAGAAAGCCTGTAGCCCTGAAGACCAGGTCAGTTTGGGGGCGGCGCCGCCCCAAACCGGTTTTCCGGTTTACGGGTTTACCGGGCTACAGCTGGTCTGTGCGCAGGTTATTTTCATCATGATGGGCGTGCGTAGTGCGCACCGTTGGTCTGCTCCATCTGGCTCTTCTCTTTAGCTGCCTGGTCGCCGATATCGATGTCCGCTGGTAGGGATCAACTGCGGCCTCGGCCCCGGCAAGCTTATTGCTAAATGGCGATGGTGTGATATAGACTATGTGTCCATAGCTGTGCCACGCCAGCCCTCACGGCAAGGCATCTGGCAACAAAACCCGCCCTGATTACAGGCAATCCAATCCAACTCCCATTCACCCATGACGCAATGAAAAAACTACTCCTTCTGTCCCTGTTGGCCCTGCTGCTGGGAGCCTGTGCAGCGCCAGCAACGTCCACACCCGATCAACAGGCCACCATCGAGGCGGCGGTACAGGCCACGCTGATGGCGGCGCAGGTTACAACGCCAGCGCCCGAGACGCCCGCGGCTCCCGCCGAGAGCCCGGGCACGACCTCCGGCCCCACCACAACCCCCCAGCCCCCTTCCACACCACAACCGCAAGAGGCTGCGCAGCGCGTTATCCTGCCGCCTCTGGTCAAAAACTTCAACCCGGCCCCGCGACCGGCCAGCACCCTGGGGGATCCGCAGGCGCCGGTAGTGATGTACGAATGGTCAGACTACACCTGACCGTATTGTGGGCGCTTCCAAAGTGAAGTGCTTCCGCTTCTGGAA
>JAJRXO010000382.1 GCA_024276255.1 Chloroflexota bacterium
CCCAGAGCAATGATTTTTCCCGTTTGGCGTGCGGTGATCATGCGCAAGCCTCCTCTATTTGCAATCAAGCGGGACGATCTGTTGAACGCTCAAGGCCGGGCGCGCTGTCGGCCCGGCCTTGAATGTGTGAGAGGCGGCATGCGAACATGCCGCCAGAGAAAGTGAGGTAGGATCAGGGAATGTAGGTAACCTGCAGTGTCGCAGGTGAACCATTCCAGCTTTCCAGGCTGTCGAAGATCACGCGGCCGGGAGGTCCACTGGCGCTGATGGCCAGGGTTCCCATGTCACTCATGGCCTGCGCACCCATAGCATCCCATGCTGTCACATTGAAGCTGACGTCGAAGCTGACGCTGCCAGGCGCATCAGGCACGGCAACCGCATCGCTGGGATTGTAGGTATTGGGAGCGGTGGCATAAGTGACCGTCATCGGATCAAAGTCCTCAGCATTGAGGACGTTCAACGACTTGCCGAATTGACCCGACTGCCCCACCACGTTGACCGTCAGCGTGGCGCTGTCAATCTGGGCGCCCGTGGGCAACATACTGCGGTCGAAGACCAACAGCACGTTGTCAAGGCCGGTGGTGCGAGCGATCAGGGCTGCGAAATCGTTGTTGTTGGTAGCAACATCGCCGCCATTCACCCACGTATCAGCCACTAGCGGCAGTTCGAGGGTCTTGGCCACGGCTACGTCACCAGTGGAGATGGTCTTCCAGGCGGAGAGATAATCGCCGCCATAGCCCATGTCGAAGAAGATGCCCGTACCGGCAACGCGGGTGCCGGCTGCAGCATCGGTCAACACAGCCTGGTAGCCAAGAGGCCCGCCGATCTTGGTGGGGATGTTGTAGGCGAAGACGAAGCCCTGCACGTCCGCGGCCTGCGTGGTAGCCATAGCCATCACGTCCTGCCCGGCCTGCTTGGCCGCCTGCACCTGCGCCATGGAGGCGTTTACAGGTACGAGGCCGCCATAGGCGCTGCCGTCCACGTAGGTGGCGCCGGCAGGCAGCGGGAAGTAAGCGAAGAAGTCTGCAGCGGCGCCGATGTTCGTGAAGGAGAAGTCGAAGTCAACCGTGTCGCCAGGTGCGGCCACCGCGGTCGAAGCCTGTGCTGCCAGGTCCATGTCGTAGAAGGCGTTCCAGAAGCGCACGGTAGCGCGATCTTCAGCCTCGTCGACGATCTCGACGTGAACGCCGTATTGCACGCCATCATCACCGGGGTTACCGGTGCCCAGACCCGCCGGGCCGATGGGAACACCGTACAGCTGCGGGAAGGGTGTGCTATCTGGCCAGGTGACACGGGTGGTGTAGTCGCCCGTGGCAGGTATGGCAAGACTGGCATCCCAGTCGTGCAGGTAGACGCTGCTGCCGCCGCCGGGATAGTAGAAGCCAGGATAGTAGCCCCAGGAATCATGGAAAGCCCATTCGCCGGGCATGGCCGGCCAGGTCTTTTCTTCCAGTGGCGGATCGACCCAGGGTGCCCCGGGTTGATCGAGATCAAAGCCCAGGATGGCGGTCTTTTCGTTTGTGGGATGCTGGCTGAAGGTGGCGTTGCCGGACTTCACACGGCCGCTCATGGTCAGACCCACCAGGCCATCCTGGAAGCTGGCGAACTTCGTATCAAAGCGCATGGCTTCGAAGTGGGAGTCGACGGCCAGCAGAGCGAACTTGGGCCCGTAGCTGGGTGAATCACCCAGGTCGCTGCCGATTTCGTAGTCGAAGTCCTGACCGGTGTTGCGGTACATGACCAGCATACCGGGCGTGTTGTACGGCAGACGGCTGACGACGCTTTCGTCCTCGTCGTTGTAGTAGAAGTAGTAAGGATCATCCAGCGATTTGTCGAAACCGTTGTTGTCGCGCCATTCCACCGTGTAGTACTGTTCGATATTCTGCACGAAGGGCACGACAATCCAGCCTTCGTTGGTCCAGTCGCTGAAGTCGGTCTCGAGATCGTTGGCGTACAGGTTGCCGCTGTCATCATCCAGCGACAGGTTGTCGACCCACCAACCGGGTTGCGAAACCGCCGGATCGGTGAGGTAGCGGAAGCGCACGCCCACGGTGCTGCCGGCATAGGCCGAGAGATCAAAGCGCAGGTTGCCGGAGCCGGTGCCAGTCAGGCCCCAACCCAGGTTGTTGCCATTGGGATCGGTGTCGGTAAGCACGCCGTCCATATCGGGGAGGGAGGTCCAGGTGGCGCCGCCATCGGTGCTGACCTCGAAGTAACCGTAGTCCCAATCTTCTTCGATATCCCAGGACGCATCAAACGAGAACACAACTGTACCCGTCGCAGCGCTGAGATCGAAGTCGCGGTAGACCACGTTATCCATCAGGTCGCCCGAATTGGACCACCAGCCCGTGCCGTCGCCGGCGTTGTTGGGAACGTTGGTTTCCTGCGGCGGCAGCTTGACGATTAAGCCGTCGGCAGTGCCTTCGGGGGTGTAGCGGGCACGACCAATGGTGACTTCGATGGCCGGATCGTCGTAGTTGACCACGACCGGATCACGCCAGCCCAGCATGTAGTCCTGCCACAGGTTGTGACCCACCGGGCGGGTGGCGCCCAAGGGACCGCCCCATACGCCGGCGGAGTGAGCGCCCCACCAGGCATTGGAGTTGGCGCCATCGGTTGCATACAGATCGGGGAGACCGAATTGATGCTCGAACTCCTCCTGGATTACACCCAGGTCCAGTTGTTCGGGATCCTGGTTGTAGCCGGAGATGAAGTAGTCATCGCTGGGATCATCCGGGGTGCTCTGGCCAGCGATCTGCGGCAGTTCTTCGAAACCGGGGATGTAAGCCGAGCTGTGGCTCCAGATGAAATCCTCGCTGTCGCCAGCAGCCGGGTCGCCACCGGCGTGGATGATGCCGAACAGGTCGATGATGTGATCGCCGTCAGCGTCGTACTGGCTCCAGTCAACGGTGTCGCCGTACTGTTCGGCCAACACTGCCGCTACATCACGGGGAAGCTGACGAGCATTGTGGCCCACAGGGATGCCCTGCACCACACAGTTGCCGTCCGCATCTTCGGCGTAGTCGGCATAGCCATAGTATTGGTGAGAGTGAGCTACCCGCACCGGTTCGGGGAAGACGCCGCCACCAGCACGATAGGTGCCCCGCGACATCTCATTGAAGTAGTTCTGCAGGGTAAGACCGGTGAGGTCGATCTGACCACTGGGGTGATCAATCACGCCGTAGCCGGGAGCGTCGGGACCTTCACCGTAAATCACCGATTCGTAGTCAGCGATGCTGATATCGGGCTTGAAGAAGGTGAAGTTGTCGCGCGGGCCCGGAGGGGTCATTTCACCCAGATACATCGGGCCCCAGGTGAATTCGGTATCGACACAGGGGCCGGGGTTGGTCGGATCGCCGGGGTTCTGCGGATAGGGGCGGGTGATGGTGTCGGTGCCATCAAATTCCACAACCACGTACAGGGGGTTGCGCGGGGTGGGCGGGAAGAATTCCTCGGTCGCAGCCTGCGCTGCCGGATCACCCGAGATCAACGCTTTTTCACGTTGCATAATGCGCTGGAACGCAACTGGATCGGGGCCGACATAGTTTTTCTTCAGGAATCCCTTGTACCATTTGACGGCAGCCGCTTTCAGCTCTTCCTGGGTGGCGTTCAGCGGCACCTTCCCACTTTCCTTCAACCAATCCATCACGACTTCGGCTTTGGGAATGCGGAGGCTCGCCCAGTAATCAGTGCTCATGCTGGGCGTATACACATAAGCGTTCGGTTCCTGTTCTTGCCACAACTGGGGTCCGGGATTTGTGCCATCAAGGGTCTGCACCTGTGCAACCTGTGCACTGGCAACCCCTGTAAAGGAAAGCACTGCCACTGCAAATACCAGTGTCAGGGCAAGCCCCAGAAACACAAAGGGAGATTGACGGAGTTTATCGTTCATCTTGCAAACTAGCTCCTGAGTGAGTAGAGAGGAAAAAATTAAGATAGGTAGAATATGTCTGTGTTCGTTAGGCACCTCCTTTCAGAAAAGTGTTATGGGTGAAAACCGGTCATTCTGGAAAACAAGGCATGCCAAAATGATGGCTTGGCATCGTGGGAGAGTGAGGATGATGGTGGCTACGAGGGACCGGGTACTGCCACGTAGCAGATACGCCGGATTGTACTGTTGTGTGCCACAGATTCAGGTTGGTCGGATTGTAGAATAACAGGGATGCAGTCGTCAAACAGATAAAAATAGACGGTCTCAGGCACTGAGCAGCCGATTGCAAATGGGGCATATCACCAACGTATCGCCATACAGTTGTTGGCGTATAGCTGTTGGCAGAGTAGCCCCACAACCACTGCAACTGTTGCCGTGTAATCTGGCTACAGCCACACCCAGCTTGCTTTTGCGCAGGCGTTCGTAGCGTTGCAACGAAGCCGCCGGAATTTGCG
>JAJRXO010000383.1 GCA_024276255.1 Chloroflexota bacterium
AGCGATGTGTTACGCTATTTTGCCGCCGATCCAGGGGAATATGATGTAATTTTTACCCCGAATGCCAGTGGGGCCCTGAAGCTGGTGGGCGAAAGTTATCCATTTGGGCCGGAGAGCTATTTCACGCTTGTGGCCGATAATCACAACTCGGTGCACGGTATCCGCGAATTTGCCCGCGCCCGCGGAGCGGCCATCGATTATATTCCTCTCGACCCTATCACCCTGCGCGCCCCCGGCATCGAGCCGCATCTCGATGCTGGCATGCATGCCCGCCACAAGTTGTTCGCTTACCCCGCGCAATCCAATTTCTCCGGCGTTCAGCATCCGCTGGCATGGATCGAATTGGCGCATGGCTATGGCTATGATGTGCTTCTGGATGCAGCTGCGTTTGTGCCCAGCAATCGTTTGGACCTGAGCGCCGTCCGCCCCGACTTCGTCTGCATTTCGTTTTACAAGATGTTCGGCTATCCTACCGGTGTGGGCGCCCTGCTGGCCCGACACGAGGCCCTGGCCAAATTGCGTCGGCCCTGGTTTGGCGGCGGCACGGTGAAGATCGTCTCCACCAAAGCCGATCTTTACATCCTGGCTGATGGCCACGAGGCATTCGAAGACGGCACCGTGAATTATCTGAGTTTGCCTGCCATCAGCTTGGGATTGGCTTTTATGCAGGAAATCGGCATCGATATCATCCACGATCGCGTGGAGGCATTGGTGGGATATATGCTGGAGGCCATGTTGCAGCTACGCCATGACAACGGTAAGGCGCTGATCGAGATCTACGGGCCGGTGGACAGTACGATGCGCGGTTGCACCGTGGCCTTCAATGTGGTGGATGTGGAGGGGGCATACGTACCATTTCAACAGGTGGAGGCCGAGGCCAATCAGCAAAGGATATCCATTCGCGCGGGTTGTTTCTGCAACCCTGGCGCTGGCGAATACAGCCTGACTCATACACGCGAGGAGGTCGAGCACTGCGTCGCCGCGGCCACGCAGAACGGCGAGTTCGACATTGACGCCTACCATGATTGTCTGGGCGGTAAGGCCAAGGGGGCGGTACGCGCTTCGGTGGGCATGATCAGCAATCAAGGGGATATCGATCGTTTCCTGGAATTTCTGGGCACGTTCCGCAATCGCCGCAGCGATACCAGCTATGCCCATGCCAGTTGCTGAAAGAAGCTGCTATAAGGCAGCATATTCTTTGCGGCAGGCGTCTCTTGTGGTATGATGCACTTGTATGACGCGCTACGTTAATCCGCAGGATAATCTCATGTTTTCACGCAAATTGCCCCTGGAGCAAATCTCGCCGACCGCTGTTTTTACATCGAATCTGGAGAAGGTGTTGGGAGATGATTTGATGTTGGTGCGTGAGCGCTTGCAGGAAGCGGTACACAGCGGCTACGCGCTGGCCGATGATTTTATGCAGGAACATCTGCACGAGACCTATCCACGGGCGATCATTGTGCTGGCAACCAGCCGATTGGGACATGTGGATGTGTTAAAACGGGTCGCACTGGCTGCGGCTGTTGAGATGCTGCATCTGGCCATGAACGTGCATGATGCCATTCCCCGCGGCATGTTGGAGCGCGATCGCGACACGCGCACCATGTTGGGCATGTCGATCTTGATCGGGGACTATTGTTTCAGCAAAGCCTCGGCTCTGGCAGCCGAAACCGACAATCCCGCGGTGGTGGTGGCCTTCGCCAACGCGTTGGCCGAGCTCTCCGAACGCCGCGTGGCTACCCTGTCGGAGACGCCCATGCTGCCGCACTTTGAT
>JAJRXO010000384.1 GCA_024276255.1 Chloroflexota bacterium
CCTTTATCCCAGCCATCGCTTGCGGCGTTTATAATGCTTTACATCGCGATAGCTCTTGCGCTCGCCCACCTGCGTGAGGCCCAGATAGAACTCCTTGATGTCCTCGTTCTCCTTCAACTGCTCGGCCGGTCCGTCCAGCACGATGCGGCCGTTTTCCATCACGTAGGCGTAATCGGCCACATCCAGGGCGATGCGGGCGTTCTGCTCTACCAGCAAAATACCCATGCCTTCATCCTCACTGAGTTTGCGCACCACGTGGAAGATCTCATCCACGATCAGCGGAGCCAGACCCAGTGAAGGCTCATCCAGCATCATCAGTTTGGGATGCGCCATGATGCCGCGACCGATCACCAGCATCTGCTGTTCGCCGCCAGAGAGATAGCCGGCCGTGCGGCTGCGCATGTCCCGCAGCAGAGGGAAGTAATGATAGACCTGTTCCAGATCCCGCGCGATCGCCTTGCTCCTGCCTGAAGCAGGACCGCCAACCGCACCGATGATCAGGTTCTCCTCCACTGTCAGATGTTTGAAAAGCCGCCGTCCCTCCAGCACCTGAATGATGCCCAGTTGCACGATGTCTTCAGGAGCCATGTGGTCGATGCGCTTGCCTTCGAACTCGATGGTGCCGCGCGTCACTTCTCCATCCTGTGCGTGCAACAGGCCGGAAATGGCGCGCAGGGTGGTTGTTTTTCCCGCTCCGTTGGCGCCGAGCAAAGAGACGATCTTACCCTGCGGCGCTTGCAGAGAGACGCCGCGCAACACCAGCACGACATCGCTGTAAATGACTTCGACGTTGTTAATAACTAGCATGGTGGTGGGGCGGTAAACAGGAGGCCGGTAGACCTGTAAACCAGGAAATCGGGCCTCATTCGTGGCGCCTCGATCCCTGGTCTACAGGCTTCCCGGTCTTACGGCCTACCTTTTTCCTGATTACTTCGGACGCAGGTCTGGCGTCTGGCTCCAGTCCTGGATGACGGTGAAGGCGTCGGGGCCGCCTTTGATCATACGAAGTTGCGATTCATGGGGTGAGCGGCTGCCGTTAGCGTAGTCGGCGCGGAAAACACCGTTCAGCGCCTGGTAATCGCCAAGATCCTGCAGGGCCTGATACACGGCCTCGCCGGTCAGGTTCTCGTAGCCAACGGTGTCGATGGCGCGTTCGATAGCGGTCTTGGCGAGGTCCACGCCGGCGACCAGTAGCAGGTAGCCCACGTTGTGCTCAGCGGCCGGGCGGCCATTGGCCTCGAAGATCTTCTGGGCGTACTGGATGCCAGGATTGTCGCTGTCGGTCCACCACAGGTAGGGGAAGGGCGTGATCAGGCCAACGCCGTAGGCGGGATCGGCCAGGAAGGCGTACAGCGAGAGATCCTGCGCCCAGTTGTCGGCGGCGACCACGAAATCGCCTCGCAGGCCCAGACTGTTGAGATCATTGAGGATGACGGCGGGGCCGAAAGCCAGGGTGTTGGTCCAGATCACGTTGGCACCGGCGGCCTGGGCAGTGAGGATGGCCGTGGTGGCATCAGCAGCAGGAGATACGTCGTAGGTCTCTTCTGCCACGACTTCCACGCCCAGATCCGCGAGATACGCCCGGCTCTCGTCGGTAAGTGCGCCCTGACCGAAGGCAGTGGGCCAGCTAAGATAGGCCAGTTTGACCTGATCACCGGCATTGGCCGGCTTCAGATCGGCCCAATTCTCGACGATGTATTTCATTGTGTAGCCGAGCTGGTCAGGATAGATGGGCCCCAGGCCAAAGGTGTACCCTGATTTCTCGCCATAAAAGGCCTGTGAGCTCAGACCAGCCGAGAGGCTGGGTATCTTGTCCTCGGCCAGACGAGGGGCCAGTGCTTCTGCCTCGCCCGATCCGTACATGATCATGATCAGGATATTGTCGTCTTGGCTGGTGAAGCGATCGTAGGCTGCGACTGCTTCATCGACGCTGCCGCCAGTGTCGGAGAACTTGACTTCCAGCTGGGCGCCGTAGATGCCGCCCGCTTCGTTGATGGCCTTGACTGCGTCCTCAGCTCCGTGGATCAGGGGGCCGGTGATGGCGGCGTAAGGGCCGGAAAG
>JAJRXO010000385.1 GCA_024276255.1 Chloroflexota bacterium
CCACCGCCCAGGCAGCGTTCGCCATCGTAAAAGACAGCGATCTGGCCAGGGGTTACATCACGCAACGGGTGCCGTAAGCGCACATCAGCGGCGCTGGCAGCGAGGGGGGTGACCGTGGCCGTATGATCGAGCGAACGATAATGGATCTTGACCGTGCAATCAAAGGCCTGTGCGGGCACAACGCCGCTCACCCAGTTGACCTCCTTCACCCGAAACGAGTCCCGGCCCAGATGTGCAGCGGGCCCCACCACCACGGTGTTGGTTTGCGGCTGTAGCTGCAACACAAACAAGCGCTCGCCGGCGTTCAGGCCCAGGCCCTTGCGCTGACCAATGGTATAAAACGGCAGGCCCTGATGCTCACCTAGGATGCGGCCATCCACATGCCGGATAGGCCCCGGCCGTACAGCACTGCCAGCCCAATCCTGCAAAAAACGACGGTAGTCACCGTCGGCGATAAAGCACAGATCCATGCTCTCACCCTTGGAGGCCACGCCCAGGCCATAGGCAGCCGCCATCTGTCGCACCTGCGGCTTGGTGAGATCACCAACCGGAAAACATACATGGGCCAGGCTTTGCTGATCGAGCACACTGAGTACGTACGACTGATCCTTGCGATCGTCAATGCCGCGCAGCAGCTCGAAACCACGTTCGGTGACCCGTACGCGGGCATAGTGCCCTGTCGCCAGATAGTCGGCGCCCAGGGCCCGCGCGTAATTGAGCAGGTAGTCGAAACGAATCGTGCGGTTACAAGCCACGCAGGGATTGGGCGTGCGGCCGGCGCTGTATTCGCGGATGAAATAATCGACCACGTTGCGACGAAAAACCTGCTCGACATTGATGAGGTAGAAGGGAATGCCGAGCTGAGCGGCAATACGCCGGGCATCGTCGGTCGATTCAATGGTGGAACAGCGGTTTTCTCGGCTCTGTCCGGGTGCATCCTCCGACCACAGGCGCATCATCACCCCGACCACGCGATAGCCAGCCTCCACCAGGCGAGCTGCGGCCACCGAGCTGTCCACACCGCCGCTCATGGCCACCACCACGGTGGTCTCCGACGGCGGTCGGGATAGTTTCAGGTCGAGCTGGAGGGAAAATGGCGGGGTCATAACAATCGTCAATCAGGCGGAAAGGGTGCGCAGGCGTTGCACCAGCGGCGGTAGCACTTCCAGTACCCGATCGATATCATCGGCTGTGGTGCTGCGGCCCAGTGTCAGCCGTAAATGCCCGGCCGCGGCAACGGGATCAACGCCCATGGCCGTGAGGACACTGGACGGCGATTGGGCAGCGCTGGTGCAGGCAGAGCCACTGCTGGCGGCAATGCCGGCCATGTCCAGCCCCATCAACACGCCCTGGATCTCGATACCGGCAAACAAAAAGCTGGCATGATGGGATAGACGCTGTTGGGGATGACCTGTAATCCGGGTGTCCGGGATGAGCTCGGGAATCGCCTGCAGCAGGCGGTCGCGTAAAGCCTGCACGCGGGCGGTTTCCCGCGGCCGCAGTTGATCGGCTTCCTGCAGGGCCACGGCCAAGCCCACAATACCGGCCACATTTTCGGTGCCGGCCCTTCGCTTGCCCTCGTGGCCGCCGCCGGTCTGCATGGGCAGCAGATTAAGCCCGCGACGCAGAAATGACACCCCCACGCCTTTCGGACCGTAAAATTTGTGACCGGACAACGCCAGCGC
>JAJRXO010000386.1 GCA_024276255.1 Chloroflexota bacterium
ATTGCTCAGGGATATCCCTTCCGTCCGCTGATTACGTACAGGCGTAAACGCACGGTGTATCGCACGCTACGGGGCACGGGCCGTGTGATCGCCGTGGAGATAGAGGAGGAGGTATGATGGGCGAACTGTTGCTACGCTGGCTGTGGCGCTGGCTGCGTCGACATCGCCCGCCGCAGGGCTGGGGCAGTGTGATGTGGACGCTGACAGGGCTGGCCATGCTGGCGGGCAGTCTGCATGAGGCTGCCTGGTTGCGCAATGCGCCGGCATGGCTGCCGCCGCTGTGGCTGTCGGCGCTGTTGGCCATGTGGCTGGCCCCGCGGCTGCGTACGGCATGGTCAGCAACATTATTCCTGACAGTGACCGGCCTGTTCCTGGCCGTGATCACGGTGGCACAGGCGTGGCCGTCGTGGCAGATGTGGACCAGCAATGCCCGCTATGTGTGGGGCCTGATCAGCCAACGCCCTGTTGATTCGTCGACGTTGATCGCCCTGGGGCCGTGGTGGCTGGCGCGCGTGCAATGGTTGGCCACAGATGTGAGTGCCTGGCTGCAGGGAACGGCGGGCAGCTCGGCGGCCCGCGGCCTGGCGCTGCTGTTTTATGTATTGCTGTGGGGGGCTGGCAGTTGGGCTGGTTGGGTGATGCGACGATGGGGACAGGCGCTGCCTGCCCTGTTACCGGCAGGCGTCTTGCTGGCGATCAATGCCTTTTACGCCGCGGATGCCCGGGGCTGGATTTGGGGACTGATGGCAGCGCTGGCTCTGCTCAGCGTGCGGCTGACGCAATTCCACCGTGAAAAGGCCTGGCAGCGGCAGGGAATTGATTTTTCACCTGAATATCGGCTGGAGTTGTATGGAGCCAGCCTGATTGCCACCTCGGCTTTGCTGGTGGCCATGTTGCTGGCGCCCAATGTGCGCGTGCAGCCAGCGGTCAATGCTTTCTGGTCGCTATTCGATGCGCCGTATCTACAAATCGAACGCCGGGGTGAGCGACTGCTCAGCGGTGTGGACCAGCCCCCGCGCTCGTTGATCGGAGGGGGCGATGTGGCCACGGGCGGCCTGCCGCGCGCCCATTTGCTGGGCGATAATCCGGCCCTGAGCCAGCGCAAGATCATGCGCGTGCAGATCGATAGCCCGAACACCCCCGATCCGGGAATCAATTATCGCTGGCGCGCCCTGACCTTCGTCACCTACAATGGCCAGGGCTGGCTGAACCCGCCGCAGACGGATGTGGAGCGTTTTGCTGCCGGCGAGATCTGGGATACCACGTTAGCCGAACGCAGGCTCCTGGTGCAGCAACGATTTGAGTTCCTGGCGGGGGAGCCATACTGGCTGTATGCCCTGGCCGAACCGCTGACAGCCGATCGGCCTTACCGGGTGCACACCCGAATTCCGGGTGATGTGGCCGGGCTGGATATACGCGCCCGGCGCTACACTGTGATCTCGGCTTTGCCCAATGTGTCGGAAGCAGCTCTGCGGACCGCGTTGCCCGTCGATCAGGAGCAGTGGGCCTGGGCGCTGCAACTGCCGGATGATCTGCCGCCACGATTATGGGATCTGGCCGCGAATCTGGGACAGAAACAGGACACGTCTTACGATCAGGCGCGGGCTATCGAAAGCTATCTGCGCGGTTTTCGTTATAACCTCCAGGTGCCCGCGCCCCCGCCCGATCGGGACGTGGTCGATTGGTTCCTGTTTGATCTGCAAGAAGGATATTGCGATTATTACGCTTCCAGCATGGTGGTGTTGGCCCGTATGTTGGGTATTCCGGCGCGGCTGGCCATTGGCTACGCAGCCGGGACCTATGAAGCCGACGATGGCTGGTTTCTGGTAAGCGAGGCTGACGCCCACTCATGGCCCGAGCTCTATTTTGCGGGTGTGGGATGGGTGCCATTTGAGCCTACCGCGTCTCAGGAGGTGTACACCTGGCCTGCCCGCTCCCCGCGGCCGGCCGATCTTGCCGGGGCCGAGACGGAGGTAAAGACGACGCTGGCCGCCTGGCAACGCCAGGCATGGTGGCGCTACGGTTTGTGGCGGTGGCCGGTGACGATCTTCATGTTGGGGTTGTTGTGGCTGGCAGGGCGCAGGTGGCGCCGCATGTGGCGCTTGCGACAGCGGGCTTCGTCTGCCTGGCAACTGGTTTACTGGTATCTGGGGCGGAGGGCGCAACAATGGGGGCTGACCCCCGACCCCGGCCTGACACCACATGAGATGGGGCAGATCTGGCGTGAGACGCTCGCCCCCGAGCGTTCGTCATCGCCGCTGGCGGGCGAGGTTCAGCAGATGATCGATGGCTTGCTCGACGGTCTTAATCGGCGGGTTTATGCACCGCCCGCGCAGCGCCCCTCCGATGCGCAGGCATGGCGGCTCTGGCGACGATTGCGGCGCCTGCTGTGGCGCCTGCAATGGCAACGTCGCATTGGTGGGCTGCAAAGGCGCCTGCGTGCCGCGGTACGCCGTTAGATTTCGGCGCCCCCCTTTCAGCCTATTTTGCTCTTCTGGCGGGAACGATGTAAGATGCGTGCGAGGTTGTAAAGAAAAAGCGGTCGTCACTGAAAGCGCAACGTGTGCAGAGCGGGAAGAGATGGGTGTTTGACAGGATTCTGCCCCTGCAGCGCCCGTTCTTTCCGACACGCTCAGTGATCCCTGCGGCAATACTCTTTTTCAGCGCTCCCCCACACACATTCCACCATGTCTCGCCTCACCTGCCAAAGGCGCCAGGTCCGCATGGAACTCTGCATATACTGATGTTCTCGTTTCATTACTCGCCGCTGTTATGGCCATATCTGCTGTCGGCTGCGGTATGTCTGGGCATTGCCTGGCATACCTGGCGACGACCTGCCAACTTGCTGCACCGGTCATTTGCTTTGATGATGTTGGCCGCGGGATGGTGGGCCCTGAGCGGCATGCTCGAGGTCGCCAGTGCCAACGAAAGAACCATGTTGTTCTGGATGAAGCTCAAGTATCTGGGAATTGTGCCGGTGGGGCCATTGTGGCTGATTATGACAATCGCCTATGTCCAACGACCACACTGGTTGCGCCTGTGGTATGTGCGGGCGGCCATCGGCCTGGAACTGAGCATGATCGTGTTTGCGCTGAGCAATGATTACACGCGTTGGTGGTGGTCGCACTGGCATTATGTGAGCTCACCCTGGATGAACGGGATGGATGTAGTCTGGGGACCGGCTTTCTGGCTCCATGTATTGCTGGCCTACAGCATGCTATTTGCCGTTATCGTCATCCTCCTGCGATACTTTGACAACGTGGCCAGGTACCATCGCAAACAAATTGTTTTTCTGTTACTGGCTCTGAGTTTACCTCTGGGCAGCAACGCCCTGCTGTTGTCTGGCCGCACTCCCGCTCCGTGGGCAAGCATCGATTTCACACCCATCCCCATGGCGATCTCGGGAGGAATCATCGGTTATGCCTTGTTCCGTTACGGGTTGCTTTCAGTCACGCCGATAGCCCGCGATATCCTGTTCAATCAGGTCAATGATGGCGTGATTGTAATTGATGCACGGAATGTAATCATCGACATCAATCGAGCAGCGTTACGTTACCTGCATCTGGCCAACAAGGAGGTAGTTGGCCAAAGCATCAGCGATCTCGACTTGCCAGCCAACGTCCTGGCCTGCCTGGCCCCGGATACGGCTACGGACCTGCCTTATGAATGCGATCTGGTGTTGCAGGAAGACGATCGACCGATGTATTTACATGTCATCGTCACTGCACTCGGTGACACCCCCCAACTGGTTGTCGGTCGACGCATGGTCACCCTACGTGATGAGACCGAACACTGGCTGTATCAGGAGACCGTTACACGCTACGTACGTATGGTGGCGCACGACGTGCGCTCCCCGCTCTCGCTGGCCGTAGGCTATCTCAGTCTGGTGGAGAAGGCGCAGCTGGATGACACCACACGCTCCTATCTCGACATCGTGGAAGATGCCCTGCGGCGCATCGACCATTTGACGGCTGAACTCCTCGATCTCGAACGCTTGCGACAGGGCGTTGGCATGCATCACATCACCTTTGATCCCTTGGCGGTGGTGGAGGAGGTGTACAATGACGTTCTACCCCTTGCCACTGCCAAATCCCAGCGCTTTGAACTATCCCGGCCGCAATCGCTGCCCCGGCTGTACGGCGATCCCTTCCTGATCCGTCAGGCGCTGGTCAATGTGGTCACCAACGCCATTAAATACACGCCGCCTCGTGGTCTGATTCAATTGCAGGCAGGGCTTGTCGAAGGGCATGTCGTGTTCAGCGTGCAGGACAATGGCCTGGGGATTGCGGCCGAACACCTGCCACATCTCTTTGAACCCTTCCAGCACGATCACATCCGCTCCGACGGTCAGGTCGGCAGTGGCCTGGGGCTAAGCCTTGTGAAGGCCATTGTCGAAGCGCACGAAGGAGAGGTGCTGGTCGAAAGCGAGCCCGGCAAGGGCAGTTGCTTCAGCATCCATATTCCCATCCCCCCTCCCCAGCTTCGTAAATAGGAAAAAGTAGACAAGGGTAAAAGGTAAAAGGGAGTCAGCTCCTCTTGTAAACCAGAAAACCAGAAAACCGGGAAACCGGGGATTGGCACCTGAGCAAAAAGGTAGAAATCAGCGCAAATCTGCGTGTATCTGCGTGATCTGCGTCCTATTTTCATCATGATGGGCGTGCGTAGCGCGCACCATCGGTCTGCTTAAATTCTGTACGCATAGCTGCATTTTAACAATAGAGCATTGTGTATAAACACCCCTTCACGAACATGCGTTCTTGACAGGAGTTGCTCGTTAGTATTATACTGCTTGCATACAACCTCTGGTGGCGCCAACTTACTGGGGCTTCTCCATTTCATCTTTCCACATTTCCAAATCAAGGAAGGCTATCATGTTTCAAAAGACCATTATTGTTGGCAATCTGGGGCGCGACCCCGAAATGCGTTATACGCCCAGTGGCGTGCCCGTCACCACCTTCTCCGTTGCTGTCAACCGACGCTGGACCGATCAACAAGGGCAGCAGCAAGAACACACCACCTGGTTCCGTATCACTGCCTGGCGCAAGCTTGCCGAACTGTGCAACCAATATCTGAGCAAAGGCCGCCTTGTGCTTGTAGAAGGCGACATCGAGGCCAGCGCCTATCTGGCCCAGGATGGCCAGCCCCGAGCCTCGCTCGAACTGACAGCTCGCAACGTACGCTTCCTGGGTGGCCCCGCCGGCAGCGAATCATACAACGCTGATACCATGCCCGCCAGCGCGGTTTCGGAAGAGGGCGATATTCCCTTTTAAAGACTGAAGCCAGTCGTTCCAGCCCCCCACCTTCATATATCACACGCTCCGTACAATTCGGCACCGGTAGCGGATGCCGGCCCTTTGTTCGCGTTCGGCAACCTGGTAGCCCCTGTAGCTGCCAGGTTTTAGTTTCGGTTCTGCGTTCAATTCCCTCCTCATCTCATGACAGTACAACAGACTCAACCCCGTAATAACGCCTATATCACATTTACTGATGGCCGTGTATTCAGCGCCCCGCTGCATACACCGCTGGGCGAATACGTGCGCGCTGCCACAGCCGGCGATGGCAAGCCCCTGGCCATTGCCGCCATTGTCAATGGCCGGCTAACAGAGCTCAATCGCAGGGTGCACGGAGATGGCAACGCCTCCCTGGTGCGCATCAACAGTGCTGATGGGGCGCGTATCTATCGCCGTTCGCTCACTTTTCTGCTCATCGCGGCGGCGGCAAATCGTTTTCCCCAGGCCAAGGTCTACGTGGAGCATTCCATCGTCAGCGGCGGCTATTACTGCAAAATCGAGGGGCGGCCCCCGCTCAGCACCACCGAAATCAAGCAATTGGAAGCGCAAATGCGGCAGATGGTGGCAGATGACCTGCCCATCATCCGCCGCGAGGTACCTCTGCAGAAAGCCATCGAAGTATTTCGCGCCAAAGGCGATGACGAAAAGCTGGCCCTGCTCCGCCAGCGCCAGAAACCCACGCTCATCCTCTATCAGTTGCTCGACACCCAGGACTACTTCCACGGCTACATGGCGCCCAGCACCGGCTACCTGTCCTATTTCGCCCTGGAAACAGCCGACAATGGCGGATTTCTCCTGCGCTTCCCCAAGCAGGACGATCCCGAACGCCTTGTGCCGGTGGGCTCCCATCCCCCCATCTTCGATGTCTTCAGCGAATACAGCGAATGGCAGAAGAAACTGGGCATTCGTAACGTTTCGGGTCTCAATAACGCGATCCAGGCCGGTCGGCTGAAAGAACTGATCCTTGTCACCGAGGCGTTACACGAGCAGCGCATCGGAGAAATCGCCGATAACATCCTATCCCGTCCGCATGTGCGCCTCGTGCTCATTGCCGGGCCCTCCTCCTCGGGCAAGACCACCTTTGCCCGCAGGCTGGCGATCCGTTTGCTGGCGCTGGGGGTGCAACCCCTGGCCATCAGCGTCGACGACTATTTTGTCGATCGCGAACACACCCCCCGGGATGAAGAGGGCAACTTTGACTTTGAATCCCTGTACACCGTGGATCTGCCTTTACTCAACCGACATATCAATCAGTTGATTCGCGGGGAAGAAGTGCAAATGCCGCGCTTCGACTTTCACAGCGGCACTCGCACCAAAGGATTGCGCGTGCAGATCAGCCCGCAGCACGTGTTGATCATCGAGGGAATCCATGCCCTCAACCCGGCCCTGCTGCCCGAAGTCGATCCCAAATACGCGTATCGCATCTATGTCAGCGCCCTCACGCAACTCAACCTCGATCGATACAATCGTATTTCCACCACCGACACGCGCCTGATCCGGCGCATTGTGCGCGATGCCCGCACCCGCGGCTACAGCGCCGCCGACACCATTGCCCGTTGGGAAAGCGTGCGCCGCGGAGAACGCAAATGGATCTTTCCCCACCAGAATAACGCCGATGCCATGTTCAACTCGGCACTCACCTACGAGCTGGCTGTACTGAACCCCCTCGTGGAACCCCTGTTGCGCCAGATCGAGCCCGGCACGGCCGAATGGATCGAAGCCAACCGCCTGCTGGCCCGCGCCCAGTGGTTCGAACCTGCCCCGGCCGATCACATCCCCTCGGATTCCATCCTGCGCGAATTCGTGGGCGGTTCCATCCTCCGGGACTACCGCCCCTGGCCATCAAAACAGATGCACGACCACAGCTAAAGCTGGCTGCTGTCTGGAACCATCTACCCCAGTTCAGGCAAGGCATAATACAGCCCGCTTGTCCGCCGCACCTGAACGCACTTCTCTCGCTCGTGCAACCCCAGTAAAGCGGCCTGCAATTCCTCTCCGGGCCATTGAAACAACTTGTGCAATTCGGGCAGGGTGGCAGCGCCCAGGGTTTGCAGCGCCCGATGCAGGAGATGTTGGCGGGCCCGGTCGCGGGTAATCTGACGGGCATCCTCAGGCAATTGCGGATACCAACGATGCGTGCATTCATAAACAAAACTGTAGCGCCAGGCGCCGGTGCGAGCCACGCCCACCGGCAGGATCTTGAAGTCACGCTGCAAAAAGACCAGGGCGCGTTCAAAGGGGCTGTTACTGGCCTTACCCGTCATGTGTAGTTTTCGGCGTATGGTTACGGTATCGAGCGGCCCCTCCTGCAGCAATAACTCATAAATGAGCTTCGCTTCCCGGCCCAGCACCCCATCAGCGTATTGAGTGAGATAATCAGACTCGGGCTCGCCAAAATTGTCGCTGAGCGCGTAAAAATAGGGGACTTCCTGCAGTGAGATCAGGGTGGCGCGGCCGCGCAGGATCTTGCCGTAATACCACCAGCGCCGATCGAGCGACTGATCTTTCCAGCCCCAGGTGACATGGCCCGTATCATCGTGTGCGCTGGCCACAGGACGATCTCCCGCTACCGCGGCCCACAGGCTGGCGAATGCCACATCTTTGATGGGCCAGAAGAACACAAACCCGCGCTCTTCCACGAAACCGCGGGCATCTGCTACCGTGCGCAGACGGAGATGAGGGAGTAGATGAAAGGTTTGTTGACGGTAGGCTTTGAGGGCTGGCCAATCGGACTGGCTCATGACGCCGTCGACAGGAAAAGCAGGGCGCTGCCTACCGCGTACACGATGAACATCTGGCCCGGGCCATAGGTGAGCCACACCACATCATCGAACAGGGCAAAGCGCAGGCCGCTAAACAGCCCTGCGGCAAGAATCAAATCGCTGAACAGGAACAGCGCCGCACCCACGGCCATGAGCGTAAATTGCGGCGCCTGTAGGGCCAGACCGGTGGCAAAACCGGTGGTGCTGGCCAGCAACAGGGCATAAAGAAGCGCTGCCCAGTGCAGAGCCGTGGCCTGCTGCCCGCGAAAAACCATTACATACCAGCCAATCAGGCTGATGAACAGCCATATCCCCCAGGCGCTCCAACGCAATGCAGGATGATCTAACCCCTGCTGATTGCCGAATTGCAGCATGGCCAGCATATAAAACACATGCCCTATCCCAAACATAGCAATGCCTCCCACCACCCTCTGCGGCCAGGGGATGATGCCAGCCATGGAAAGATCGCCCAAAAAACCAAACGTCATGCCCAGCGCCAGCCAGAAGGCCAGGCTCTGGGCGGCAGTGTCTTTGGCCACCCAGGCCCAGGCCCATGCCGCCAGTACCAGCACGGCCGAGGAGGCCATGCGCGTCCACAGGGGCATCCGTCGCGGCGGATCGCCCGCAGGACGGCCCATAATGAAACCGCCAAACAACAGGACAGCCCACAAGATCAACAGCGCAAGCAACAAATACCGGCTTGCAGGAGACATGAGTGATGGGATCATGAGATTTCAACATCCATTCAGGTAAGGGGGATAGATTTCGCGCTGGCGTAAGTATACAAACTGCAAGGTGATAAAACAATACCCCGAGCGTCATTCTGCTCGGGGCATGTAAAGGCAAACAACATTCGGGAAAACTGAGATTATTCGGTCTCGTCTGCGGCCTCTTCTTCCACGCCTTGCTCCACGGCCGCTGCTTCCAGCTCCTCACTGGTCATCATATCCTTCTCCAGCTGACCTTCGGGCTCGACCACGACCTTAAAAACCGCGTTCACGTCCTGAGCCAGATGGATGGTGATCTCATGCTCGCCCAGTTCGCGCAGCGATTGCTCCAGGCGGATACGCCGGCGGTCGACATCGCGGCCGATAGCCTCTTCCAGGGCATCGGCGATCATGGCCGTTGTGATAGAGCCATACAGGCGCCCGCTTTCACCGGCCTTGGCCTTGAAGGTGAGCGGGGTGGCGTTGATGCGATCGGCGAGATCGCGGGCGGTAGCCAGTTCCCGCAGGCGACGACGTTCGGCCGCTTCCTTGATCTGACGGGCCTGTTGGCGCAACCCCGGTGTGGCCGGCATGGCCAGGCCGCGAGGAATGAGCATGTTCCGGGCATAGCCGCCTTTCACCGATACGATGTCGCCCGCCGAACCCAGGCCTTTAATATCTTTTTTAAGCAGGACTTCCATTGTTGAATCGATCTCCTTTATGGCCAGTCAATAATGACTTGACAGATTGTATGTATGCAAGACCGGCCTATGCTTTTGGCCGGTGAAATGAATGATGTGTACGTCTCGCGTGCAAAACATAAGTTTACATGATCAGGACGGAATCTGCCAAATTGCACAGGCTTTCCGGGGCACGTCCCATCAATTGGCAGCGAGAGGTTGCAATCGGGATATTCGGCGCATCATGGATGCGCCGGACGCTTGTTTTGCGTGCACTCTCCGTATCCGCAATGCGGAGAGGCTCAAATCAACCCAAAATCTGGGACCAACCAAGGCTTTCCGGGGCTTAGCGCAGGGTTTGGGTCAGTATCGCCTTCCAGCGCTGCACGTCGATCTGCCAACAGATGTCGACATTGGGCGTCTTGTTGCTCCATATAGGATCGCGCAGGGGGGGCGTGCTGGAAACGTGCAGTTGGTCGACGATGGTCATGCCGCGGGTAAGATCATCGCATGACACTTCCACAAAGTGCCGGCTGCGTTTGCTGCACACCGTGGGATCGAGGGCAACCGCCATGGCTACGGGATCGGGCAGGCCCAGGCCGGGGTCGCCCTGCAAATCCACACTGGCCGCCAGCGCAGATCGATTACATTCAATGGCGAACCGGGCCCGTTCCGTCCCCAGCGCCAACAGCGCTTCCATCTCCTCCTGCGTGAGATTGGCCTCTCCCCGGCAGAGCTCCCAGCCCACCATGAGGATGGGCATGCCGGAATGAAAAACCATGCGTGCGGCTTCGGGATCGCACCAGATATTGTATTCGGCGGCAGGCGTGACATTGCCCACGGTGCAGGCGGCTCCTCCCATGACCACGCATTGCCGCACCCATTGCGCCAGACTTGGCTCGATCTGCAGGGCCGTGGCGATGTTGGTCAGCGGGCCCAACGTGACGAGAGTGATCTCGCCGGGAGCCGCGGCAAAGCGACGGATGAGCTCGGGCACGGCATGGCCGGTTGCCGGCGGCCGCTTGGGTTCGGGATAGTTCATGCCCCCCATGCCGTCAGGGCCATGAAACCAGTAGGCATGAGCCGGCTCCCGCAGCAGGGGCCGGGTGCAGCCTTCGTACACCGGCGTTTGTTTACCACACAGCTCGACTGTGTAGCGGGCGTTGCGGCTACCCCGGGCAACCGGCATGTTGCCCGAGACGATAGTGATGGCTTCGACTTCTACATCGGGCCATTGCAGGGCCATGAGGATGGCCACGGCATCATCGGAGGCGGTATCGGTGTCAATGATGAATTGGCGCATAAGTCAGGTATGGATGGTGGGGAGGTGCAAAACACCAGTCATGAGCGGCGGCTCGCCGATAAATAAGTTTGCGGATAGACCATCTGTAGCCCAGGAAACCCGTAAACCGGAAAACCGGTAAACCGGGGTGGGCGGCGCCGCCCCCAACCGGCCTGGTCTGCTGATCTACAGGTCTTTCGGGCTACGGGTCTACATTGATGTCAATCTGTGTCCTATTCACGAAGCAGCAGTCGCCATGAGCACTGGCTCACCACATAACGACGAAAATGGGACGCAGATGAACGCTGATTGGCGCTGATTTTATCTTTCTGATCGGCGTCATCCTGACGATCAGCGGCATCAGCGTTCTATTTTCGGAACAGACCTACGGTGCGCAAGCTGCACGCCAAAACGGATGAAAATCTCTCGCTAAGACGCCAAGAGCGCAAAGGATTTTTTCTATTTTTCCTTGGCGGCTTTGCGCCTTTGCGAGAGGCTTATTTACGAAGCAGATGAACACGGGTGGTTTGGTCTTAGCCGACTGGAAGTCGGGCTCTTTAGGCCTGCGGCCAGAGGACGGCCTCCGCCGTCCTACACTTGTCAAGACGGCCGTAGACTGCCGTGAGACGGAAGGTGTGTGACGGCGGCCGACGCAGGTCGGCCTCCGGCGCAAAGCGCCTATAAAGCCTGAGTTTACTCAGCTAGACTATTCACGAAGCAGTCGCCATGAGCGCTTGCGCACCACATAACGACGAAAACAGGACGCAGATGAACGCTGATTGGCGCAGATTTTTGTCTTTTTGATCAGCGGCATCCTGACGATCAGCGGCATCAGCGTTCTATTTACGGAACATCGACTTCAGCCACAACAGGAAGCGCGTCCACAGGCCGGGCTCAGGCAAGGGGCCGGGCGCCGGAGGTGGGGAGGGCTCGTTGCCCACGCGCAGCAACCGCGCCTGACTGATGGCGCCGTTTTCGTCGTAATCGATGCGGGCGTAGGTGAGATCTCGCACATTGCTGTATTTGTCGGGATTGACCATGAGATCTTGCCAAACCCGGTCGGGAGCAGTGCTGAAATCACCTTTCCACACCCAGGTGCCGGTGTTGAGATAGGTGGCGCCGGAGGGTAATTGCTTCTGCACACGCTCGTGAATGTGGCCGAACAAGACCACCTGAGCGCCCTGCTCGCGAGCGATCTTGTCTGCTGCCTCTTCCAGCAATTGCCAGTAGTATTCTGTGATCTCTCGAGCTCGTATCTCGGGTGGGGTATCGGCGACCGCACCGGCAATAGTGGGCGGCGTGGGAGCCATGCCTTTCTCGCGCAGCGCCTCTTGCACCTGCGCCTGCATCGTGCGGGCAAAGTCAGGATCGCTTTGCAAGCGCGCAGCCATTTCGGCTTCCTGTTCGGGGGTGGCCATCTGCGCCAGCAGTTGTTCGCTCACGCTCCCAGCACCCGTGCCCGGAGCAGCGCTGATCTCCAGAAAGATATCGGGCGCAACCTGCAAAAAGGCCTTGAGCACCCGCAATGCCAGGCCCGGCTCGAAAGCCAGGGCATAAAAAATGAGGGCGGTCAGGGGATGCACACCATCGACCCAGGGCCGCTCCCACTCCAGTTGATTAAAAAAGTGGGTGACAAAGTGCGAGCCGCTGGGGCGCTCGATGAGCTGCGGATTCTTGGGATCAAAGGGATGATCGGGATCAGTAAAACGGTTGACCGATTCTACATAGGCATTGCCGTGCTCGGCATAAACGCCGTCTTTGAAGTAGATACGGGGGCCGAATTGCACGAGATCGGCCTCGGCGCCGGTGGCATTGAGCATCTGGCGCAGGCGCTGCTGCACAGCCGGATAAACCAGCTCGGGATCGTGATTGCCGAAGAGAATGGTGATCGTGCGTCGCGGCAGACCCGGATTCAGAAAATCCGACAGGGCCAGGAAGACGCTGGGGTGCCATTCATGTGCGATCTCCAGGCGTTTCAGGGCCGCGGTTTCAGAGACATCGGTATAATAGCTGCTGTCGTACTGCAAATGAGGCTGGAACTGATCGACGGCCGGTATCTGTAAAAACTCGATCCAGTCGCCATTGATGATGAAGTCCATCTCAATGCCCTGCTGATTCGACTCATCGATCAGATTATGAATCCAACGTACAAATTCTGCGTCTGAAATAAAGTCTTCCAGCTTATTGCCTTCGGCACGTCCGCCAGCACCGACATGGGTGTCACTGATGACGATCTTGGCTTTGCGATACATCACGCATGCTCCTGGGGAATGGGGGAACCACAGGCGTTTGCCTGTGGGGGGAGAATCGCTGATAATGAGAGCAGGCCCTCGGCTTGCGACGCATCATTATAACCAAGCTTTGTCCGGAAGGCGAATCAATCTTATGCAGGTTCATCGATCAATTTTCTGGTTCGCAGCGCTGACCGTTTTGCTCAGCGCCTGTGGTCCCCTTTCGTTACCGTTTGTTTCGCAAAAGCAGACGCCACCAGACCCTTTGGCGGTGTATCGGCCGGCTTTGGGTGCAGCATTTGTGATGGATGATATTGATCTGACGACCGTGCCACGATACCAAATCGACCTGAGTGTGGATCCTGTGGAGCGGCAGGTGCAGGGTGTAGCGCGCATCACATTCCGCAACCGCAGCGGCGCGCCCATGAATGATGTGTTTGTGCGCCTGTATCCCAATTTGCAGCATCTGGTGGGCAGCATGACCCTGACCGGGGTCACGACCCTGCCCGAGCATTATGCCGTGGGCTTTGGGTTTACAGCTGAGAACAGTGCTGCCCGTCTCACACTGCCACAGGCGCTGCTACCGGACGAGCTCCTGCAACTGGAGCTGCGCTATACGCTGGCCGCCCCACAGTATGATCATTCCTCGTATGTGCTCTTCGGCGAATCCGAAGGCATTCTGGACCTGCCCTATGCCTATCCCATGCTGGCCGCGCAGACCGGCCTGCCCACTGATCCCTGGCGACTCGATGTGCCGCCCACCTTTGGTGATGTGAGTATCACTGATCCATCACTGTTTTGGATTACGGCAACCGTGCCCAGCGAGTATAAACTGGTGAGCTCGGGGGTAGAGATCAGCAGTACGGTGACGAGCACGGGGGCGATCGAGCACGTGATCGTGGCGGCACTGGTGCCGGAATGGAGTATGACCCTGAGTCGGGATTTTCAGCGCAGCCAGACCCTCGTCGACGGGGTGCAACTGAACAGCTATTATTTAACAGCGGACACGCGGGCGGGCGAGAAAGCCCTGGCCCAGGCAGCCGCGGCGATGCGGGTGTATAATCGCCTGTTTGGGCAATATCCTTTTGCCGAACTCGACATCGTGGAAACGCCGACCCGTTATCTGGGAATGGAGTTTCCCGGCCTGAACTACATCGGACTGGACACATACCGCGCCAACGACGACAGTCAGGAGCTCCTGGTTGCCCATGAAGTTTCGCATCAGTGGTGGTACAATCTCGTGGGCTCCGATCCCGCCCGCTATCCCTGGTTCGACGAGGGCCTGGCGGAGATGAGCACGCTGATCTATGCCGAGACGATCTATGGTCCCGAGGTGGCGGATCGCATCCGCACCCTGCGATGGCAGATTCCGGTACAGTGGGCCGTGGATCATGATCTGGATGAGGCGGTGGGGCAGCCGGCCTCGGCCTTTCAACCAGACAATTACGAGACACTGGTCTACGCCAAGTCGGCCCTGTTTTTCGATGCTCTTTATCAGGCGCTGGGCCGCGAGAACTTTTTGAAAGTTTTGCAGACATTCCTGAACCGCTATCGTTTTCAGCGGCCGCTACCGCAGGATTTTCTGGACGTGGTGACCGAGGTCAGCGGCTATGATCCGATGCCACTGTATGAGGCCTGGATCCTGGCCGACAACACGCCGAACCTGCCTCAATGAACCCAAGAATCTGACCTGTTACCCCTTGCAGCATCATGACCATGATCCATCCCCACCCTGCCATTACCCTCATCACCGATTTTGGCACCCGTGACGGCTACGTAGGCGCCATGAAGGGCGTGATTCGCAGCCTGGCTCCTCAGGCCACGATCATCGACATCACACACGAAATCGAGCCCCAGGATTGCCGCCATGCTGCCTATGTACTGGCCGCTGTCATCCCCTATTATCCGCCAGACACCGTGCATGTCGTGGTGGTGGATCCGGGGGTGGGCACCGATCGTCGAGCCATTGCCGTATTTACGTCTCGCGGGCGCTTTGTGGGCCCCGATAATGGCGTGTTCAGCCTGGTTTACGACGAGGCCGACGAGGTGGAAATCCGCCATTTGAGCGAGCCCGCCTACCATCTGGCTCAGCCCAGCCGTACATTCCATGGCCGGGACATCTTTGCCCCTGTGGCGGCGCACATTGCCAATGGGGTGCCACCGGCCCGGCTGGGTCCGCCGGTCAGCGATGCCATATGGCTGCCCATCATCGCGGCCAAACGCCGGGACGATGGCGCGATCGTGGGGGAGATCATGCACATCGATCGTTTTGGCAATTGCATCAGCAACATCCCGGTAGCATGGTTGGCCGATCGCGCAGACTGGCGGGCCACGGTGACAGGACGACATATTGTGGGCCTGAGGCAGACGTATGGGCAGGTAGCTGAGGGCGAAGCACTGATGCTGGGGGGCAGTATGGGATGGTTGGAAATAGCCATGCGAAACGGCAATGCCGCCCGAGAGCTGGGCATCCGTGTGGGCGATCCTCTGATCGTG
>JAJRXO010000387.1 GCA_024276255.1 Chloroflexota bacterium
GGTGTGGTGCTGGCCGGGGTGGCGATCGACAAAGCATGGGACAGGGAAGAGTCGCCATGGTACAATATGTTTATCGAGATGCCGGTGCCGCCGCTGAGCCGCAACGAGGCCGAACAACTGATTCGCCAGCCGGTGGCCGGTTTTTATCGCTGGGATGATGCCGCCATGCATCGCATCTGGCAAATCAGCCGCGGCTACCCCCACCGAATTCAGCAAATTTGCCTGGAAGCTGTTAATATCATGTTGGATCACGAGCGTCGCCGCGTGACATTGGCTGATGTCGAGGCCGCGTGCGAGCGTGTTCAGCGATCCGATCAGGCGTTATAAGCGACCACATGCCAACGGCTTGAACACAGCATACTCCTCCCTCTCTGAATCCCAGACAGCAGACAAAAATGAAAGCAACACCCAAACGAAATCCATACACCGTGGGCGGCTGGGTGACCGGACGCCAATTTTATGGCCATGTCAGCCTGCGACACGACCTGCTACAAGGACCGAACAATTTTCTGTGGCTGGTGGGTACGCGACGCGTGGGTAAAACCTCGTTGTTACGACAATTGGACATCGAGGCCGGCCCCGCGTATATCCCCGTTTTTTGGGATATGCAGGGCTGCCAGTCCAGCGAAGATCTCAGTGCCGAGCTCTATTATGCCATCGAGGAAAAAACCGCGCGTTTCAAGGCCCTGGGCTTTGATGTGAAGACATTACAAAAAACCGATGTACGGGATATGCTGCGTACGGTGGCCCGAGTAGCAGGCGAACACAAGCTGCGTATCTTGCTGCTTATTGATGAGCCCGAGGTGTTGATTCCCATGGCGCAGCAGGACAAGATCCTGGTGCGTCGATTGCGCGCCGCTCTGCAGCGCCCGGCCAATGTGCGCGTCATCCTTTCTTCCACCAAATCGTTTACGCGTATCGACAGACTGGAGAATGAATGGGAGACGTCGCCTTTTCTGTATGGTTTCACAACCCGCTATCTGGCAGGGCTGACCCCAACCGAAGCCTCGGCCCTCATCCGTCAGACACAATCAGCGCGACCGGTGGCGGCCAGCGAAGAAGTTGTGCGGCATATCCAGTGGCATACCAACAATCATCCTTACCTGCTGCAATGGCTGTGTAGCCAGGTATATCAGGAAAACCACAGTTTGCGTATGCCCACGGAAGAAGACCTGATGATAGATAACATGCTTAACGCCATGTATGCGTTGTCATATCGTCATCTCTCACCTACCGAACGCCATATCCTGTTGTATCTGCTAGAAGTGAATCAGACCGATGCCGAGGATCTGGCGTCGGCATTGGGGATCAGCGGTGACGAAGCGGGCATGTATCTTTACGCCATGACGAGCATAGGATATACTCGTCGACTGGAAAGCGGAAATCAGGTTGCAATTGGCAACAGTTTTTTACGTCGCTGGCTCCTTAATAACGCTGATGTGTTGGCTCAGGGCGATGCTGAAGTGGCTGATAAATCGGTGCAGGAAATCGCTGCCGCCGGTCATAGCCAGGAAGCTGCCCTCTGGATGCAACAGTTGCAGTCCTACCGCATTAACCTGGCTCGCCTGGAGGCCGAAGCTGCCCGCCATGGCGCTTTCCCGCCCCTGCGACTCCAGAATGAAATCGACGCTCATCAGGACAAGATACGTGAGCTGGAACAACGGCTGGACGAATTGGGCGCCGTCAGCGAGGAGCAGATAAATACCTGATCCCGCTTCGTTGATCCCTACCAGACCACAGCCGTGGTGCTTGTGCGCCCCGGCTCTCTCATCTCTCTTGAGGTTTTTCATGAAAATCCCTCTCGTTGATCTCAAAATTCAATATGAAAGCATCAAACCGGAAATTGACATCGCTATTCAACGTGTGATCGATAACACCGCCTTCATCATGGGCAAAGAGGTCGCTGCGTTTGAAGAGGCGTTTGCCGCGTATTGCGGCGCCCGCTATGCCGTGGGCGTCTCCAGCGGCACAGGCGCCCTGTTCCTCACCCTGTTGGGCTATGGCATTGGCCCCGGCGATGAGGTGATCACCACCCCGTTCACCTTTTTTGCTACTGGCGAGGCGATTTCGCAGGTGGGCGCCCGCCCGGTGTTTGTGGATGTAGATCCCGTCACTTACAACATCGATCCCAATCAAATCGCCGATGCCATCACGCCCTACACCAAAGCCATCATGCCCGTGCATCTGTATGGCCAGCCCGCGGAGATGGATGCGATTAACGCCCTGGCTAAAAAACATGACCTGGTGGTGATCGAGGATGCAGCGCAGGCGCACGGCAGCACGTACAATGGCCAACGTCCGGGTACACTGGGCGATGCGGCCTGTTTTTCGTTCTATCCCAGCAAGAACCTGGGCTGCTTCGGTGATGGCGGGGCCGTGGTCACCAATGATGAGCGCCTGGCGCAGCGCGTGCGCAGCCTGCGCGATCATGGACGGTCTTCGAAATACGAGCATGCTGAACTGGGTTACGGTCACCGGCTGGATGGCATCCAGGCGGCCATTCTCAGGGCCAAGTTGCCACACCTGGATGACTGGAACGAGGGGCGACGTCAGCGAGCTGCCCGCTACTCGGAGCTGCTCGCCGATACAGTGGTGATCACGCCCCAACACCTGCCGCAGACCACGCCTGTGTATCACTGCTACGTGATTCGTACGCCGCAGCGCGACCGGGTGTTGCAGCATTTGCGCGACGCCGGCGTAGGTGTGGGCGTTCACTATCCCATTCCCCTGCACTTGCAGCCGGCCTACCGTCATCTCGAGCTGGAGCCCGGCAGTTTTCCTGTAAGCGAAACCCTGGCCGGTGAGGTGCTGTCGTTGCCCATTTACGCTGAGCTCAGCGACGAGCAGCAGGACTACGTGGTTGAGCACATCCGGCAATCCCTGGATGGATAACGCCCCCATGAGCGAAGCCCCCCACCTTTCAGTGCTGATCCCGGCCTACAACGAGGCCGAGAACATCTCCGAGCTGGTCACCCGTACCGCCCAGGCTTTCGCCAGCCTGGGCGTGAGCGGGGAACTGGTACTGGTGGATGATGGCAGCGAAGACGATACCGCAGCTCGCATCCGGGAATGGCAGCAACGCTATCCCTGGATCCACCTGATCCGGAATCGCCGCAACCTGGGGCTGACGGCTTCGTTGCGCCGGGGTTTTGCCGCCACCCGCGGGGAAGTGATCGTGTTTCTTCCCGCCGATCTGGAGTCGCATCCTGACGAGGATATCCCCAAACTGTATCATCGCCTGCAAGAGGGATATGATCTGGTGGCGGGCTGGCGGCAGGGACGGGCCGATGGCAAGGAATTGGCGTCATCGGTGTACAATGCTGTGACCCGGCGCCTGTTTCAGGTATCGGTGCATGATGCCAACTGGATCAAAGCTTTCCGCCGGGAGGTAGTGCAGTCGTTGCCCCCCCTGCGTTCCGACTGGCACCGGTTTCTATTGCACATCGCCGCGGATCAGGGCTTTCGCGTGGGAGAAGTGCCCACGGCCTGGTATCCGCGCAAGGCGGGGCGATCGCATTTTGGCCTGCGCCGGATTCCGGTTTCGCTGCTGGATGTGCTGGTCGTACGCTTTCTGCTCACGTTTCAGCAGGCGCCCATGCGCTTCTTCGGTGGTCTGGGCCTGGCCAGCCTGGGCATTTCCAGCGTGACCTTTATCTTCCTGGCCTATTTGTGGTTTTTCCACGAACAAACCCAAAAGCGCCCTATTTTCTGGATGGCATTGATGCTGGCCCTGGCAGGATTGCTGTTCTTCCTGGTGGGTTTTCTGGCCGAGCTCATCGTGGCTCAGGGCGATCGCCTGGATGCCCTGGAACGCCGCCTGCGCGAAGTGGAGGATGATCGGGCAGCGGATTAGGGGACGGATCGGGCTAAACGCGACGCGGCACATGCCCCCATCGCGCCCGGCCGCATCCGTGATGCGGCTGTGTTGACAAAGAACCCACATGCCCCCATCGCGCCCGGCCGCATCCGTGATGCGGCTGTGTTGACAAAGAACCCACATGCCCCCTCGCGCCCAGCCGCATCCGTGATGCGGCTGTCAGGAAAGATCGCCAATATTTGGGAGGAGCACCATGCCATGGTGATATTTTGGAATAATTTGGGATAACTTGGGAATAATTTTGGGAAAACACAACCCAGTCTTTTTCAGGGCGCCACCGAGAAAGTGACATAACTGGTTTGCCCCTCCTGGACGGTGACGTCCTGCGTTAAGATGTTCCCGCGCAGGCGCAGCACGACCTGATATTGGCCTGTGGGCAGGTTGGCGAC
>JAJRXO010000388.1 GCA_024276255.1 Chloroflexota bacterium
GAAATGGAACGAAACGACGCCCATGGCGGTGCTCACCGATGGCGCCAGCCACAGCGCCGCCGAATACTTTGCCACGGCCATGAAACAATCGGGCCGGGCCGTACTGGTGGGCATGCCCACGGCCGGCAACACCGAGGGCATCAACAGTTGGAACTTGCCCGATGGCTCGGTGATCCGCCTGGCCTGGATGACCCTGGTCCTACCCGATGGTAAAACCCTGGAAGGCGTGGGGGTTCAGCCCGATGTGCGGGTGCCGCTGGGCGACTGGGGCCTGCGCCAGGATCCCGATGTGCAATTGCAGGCCGCGTACGAGGCGGTGCTGGAGCAATTGCCATAAGGGAGCGAGGGTCCAGACCCAGCGTTCCCTTTGTTCCCTGCCTTGCCTCCCCCCGATACTGAGGGAAGGAAAGACAGGGAACATCATGCGGCCGCTTTGAGCCGTCAGCCGTCCTGAAAAGACAGGGCGATCGTCACAGATTTCGTCTCGCCTGCCGGCGGGTATATCATAATAACCCCAAGAACATTAGACGTGTTTGCCGGAGAATTCATATTTGGCAGATGGATGAGCATGAACGACTATTTCCGACGCACAACATGAACTGAGGAGGACGCGAGTGACTTCGAAAGGCGCCTTGAGCGAGCGCGGAGCAGAGGGATGCGAGACTTGCCGACCCTGCGATTCGCCTTGCTAAGAGGTACCTGGAAAAGAATCCCCATGGATCGTTCGCAGCGTCGGTGATCCTAACCATAGCGAAAGCGTGTACCATAAGAGGGGACATCCAGGCAGCAGTGGGTGCCTATCGAGAGACAGTCCGCGTCGAGCACGAAACGGCAGGGAGAACGTGCGCGGCTCACCTAGAATTCGCCTGGTTTGCTGTGGTGCGGGAGTTTACCAAGTTCTATGATGAGGTGGTTGAAGCCATGGGCGCGATGGAAGAGACATATCTCGTCTTCCCCATCAACAAATATAGGTATTTCGGCGCACTGGCTCTCATTTGCGTTTTTCTCGGCGATGGCGTGTACGCCTTGCGGATGGCACAGAATGCACTGAGAGCTGCAATGGAACGAGAGGAGCCGTTTCCTCGTCACTGCACCGTTAGTGTAGTCAAGAAGGTCGATGAGCGGACCCGTCTGAGAATCGAAGAGATTGCTGGGGTTGTGTCCGCAACCGATTCAGTTGGTTCGCCACTCACCCACCTTAATGCTAGCAATCCCGTATCAATAATACCGGCATTCACTCCTACGCCTGTGACTGTCACCAGAGTCGTTGTCGGCATGAATGCCGAACAGCCGCGTTTCGAATTCGTGGATGATAACGGCAAGATTCAGGATTTCGACATCGACCTGATGAAGGCAATCGGCGAAGCCGCCGGAGTTGAGCCCGAATGCGTCAATACCCGTTGGGACGGCATCTTCGTGGCCCTGGCCAGCGGCGAGTTTGATGCTGGCATTTCCGCTACCGCCATCACCGACGAGCGCAAGCAGCTTGTCGACTTCAGCGATCCCTACATCAACACAGGCCTAGTGCTGGCTGTGAAGAAGGGCAGCGATATATTAAAGATGCTGACGATCCGGCGGCGCTAACACTGCATCCCAGGAACGGGCGGGCGAGGTTGGCCGGTCGGCGGAGCGATCGGAAGTGGTTCGACGCTGTTGCGAATGCAGGGTACCGACGGACCGGCGATGTGCCCCAAAGGCTATTTGCCAAGGGGAAGGTGGTGATATTATAATCAACCCGCAAGACCCTATGGCAAGTCGGCACAAACCGAGTAAATATCCGGAGTAATGCTCCTTTTTGCAAGTAATAATGGCTGATCTGCAAAAGCAAGCAAAACAGGCGGCTGGCGCCCAGGATTTGTGGCGGCGTTTACAGTCGCTCGCTAAGGCCAACCCCTGGCTGCTACGTCTGTTGCTGGAAAAAGGCTCGGCTTTTTTCACCCGGATTTATCTCTATTATCTGCGCCTGCAGCGCATGAAACCTGGCTTTATTCGCCGTGTGCATCGTACCCTGGCCGCCGGTGTTGCCGGCGCTGCATTGCTGCTGGCGCTGGCTGCCACTCCCAGCATAAGTACCTCGTCCGCCCACTTGGTAGTCAATGACAGCACAGGCGTCATTGCAGACAATGGTCTTTGTTCTTTGTCAGAGGCCATTATCAATGCCAACCACGACGATCAAAGCGGCTCGGTTGACTGTGCGGCAGGGAAGGGTCACGATACGATCGTCTTGACGACGGATATCTCGTTGAATGCCATCCACAACCAAACGTACAGCGCCAGCGGCCTGCCCGTCATTAGCAGCGGTATCACCATCCAAGGCCAGGGCCATTCCATTGCGCGGACCAACGGAAGCCTGCGTTTCCGCATTTTGGCCGTGGGGAGTCAGGGAAACCTGACCCTGCAGGATACCCATATCCGGAACGGACGGACAGCCGTTAGCCCTGAACGTGAAGGAGCGAGTGGAGGCGGCATTTTTGTGGCGCCGGAGGGTGCGCTCAGCCTGCAGAGCAGCACATTGGTAGGTAATAAGGCCTACTACGGCGGTGCTGTGGCCGCTTTTGCCAGCACAGTTACGATTACAGGCAGTACCTTCGAACAGAATTGGGGCGGCAATCGGGGCGGCGCCATTCTGGCCAGCGACGATAGTCGGCTTACCCTGCAGGATAGTACGTTGGTGAGCAACACCACATTGTTTTCGGGCGGAGGGATCGCCGTAGAAGCCAACAGTACGGCCACGATTCAGACCAGCACGATTTCGGGAAATAGCGCCGGCAGTGGCGGCGCCGTGGCCAGCAAGCGATCATCGGTCGAGATCTCGGACAGCACGTTGACCAATAATGACGGAGATTGGGGCGGCGGCATCAATGTTCGTGAAAGCAGCTTGAAGGTGACGAACACCCGTATTTCCGGGAACACTGCTGCGAGTGCTGGTGGCATCCTTGCCATCCAGAGCCCGCTGACGCTTTCTGCCAGTACCATCGTCGACAATCGAGCTGCCGGCAGAGAGGGGGCTATTTCTGCCACCTACAGCCCTATGTCCATTGCTCATAGCACGATCTCCGGAAACACCGCGGGGCAAACCGGTGGTCTCTATGCGTCCCATGCCACTTTGCACATCGCCAATAGCGTGATCTCCGACAATTATTCATTCGGTGACAACGGTGGGGCGTACTTTCGCACGGAATCGGTAGAAATCGCGAATAGCATCATTACTGGAAACAAGGCAGCGTATAATGGGGGAGGATTGAATATTGGTTTCGATTCCACGGCAGCCATTGTCAATAGTATCCTATCGCAAAACACGGCCGGTTGGGATGGCGGCGGAATCGTTACTTCCTGGGCTTCGCTGTCGCTTCTGCATAGCACAGTCTCCGACAATGCGGCAGGCAGGGATGGGGGCGGAATTCTTGCCAGGGCCACAACAACGATTGCCAATAGCACGATCTCTGGTAACACGGCTGGTGGTTCAGGGGGCGGCATTCTTTCTAAATATAACACCATCACCATCGCCAACAGTACGGTGAGCGGGAATACGGCCCAGGCACAGGGCGGGGGTATCGCCAGTCGGGCCAACTCGTTTACCCTGCTTCGCAGCCTTATCAGCGGCAATGTAGCGAGCATCGGCAACGAATTGAGTGGAGGTATCGCTACCAGCAGTTATAATCTTCTGGGACACAATGGGGAGTATAATGCCGATGCTTTCTCAACTTTTACCCCAGCAGCTACTGACATCACGAGTACTGCAGACGGTTCTCGTCCAGCTCCCCTGGATACCATCCTGCAAACGACTCTGGCGATCAATGATTCCAGCCTCAGGGCCGGTGTGCCACCGGGCAGTCCCCTACTGACACACGCCTTACTTGCTGGCAGCCCTGCTGTTGATGCCGCTCCCACCAGTGCATGCTCGGACATACTCATTTCATATGCTGATCAACGTTATCTTCCGCGTAATGTCGATGGGGATGGCGCACCTTCCGGCCTCGAATGCGATATTGGAGCGATCGAGTTCCAGGGATTCAACACACCTGAACCCCGCTCGCCCATAGCCTGGTTGCCCCTGATCGACCGCTGATGACTACTGAGCCATCTGCTTCCTTGTGGAGCGTTCATACCAGCAACTTCCCCGCCATCCTCGACCATTTTAGCATCAGCCTCGTGGTCTCCACCTATCAGGCGGGCAAGGTGATCCTGATACGCAATGATCAAGGGGTCATCAATACGCATTTTCGTAACTTCGCCATGCCAATGGGCATAGCCATCGATGGACCAAGACTGACCATAGGCGGACAGAACACAGTCTGGTATTATCGAGATATGCCGGCAGTCGTCGACAAATTAGAGCCCCCCGGAAAAGTTGATGCCTGCTTTTTGCCTCGACAGATACACGTCACGGGCGATATCGATATTCATGAGATGGCCTGGGGAAAACAAGGCCTGTGGCTGGTCAACACCCGATTTAGCACACTGTGTACGCTTGACCCCGATCATAGCTTCTCCCCCCGCTGGCGTCCACACTTCGTAACAGCATTGGCCCCCGAAGACCGCTGTCATCTGAATGGTTTGGCGATGGTGGAAGGTCAGCCTGCTTATGTCACCGCACTGGGCGAAACCGACAGCGCCGCAGGCTGGCGAAAAAACAAGCGTAGCGGAGGGATCCTCATGGATGTCCGTAGTAACACCATTTTATTGCGTGGTTTATCCATGCCGCATTCGCCCCGTCAGCATGGCGGCCAGTTATGGCTGTTAGAATCGGGCTGGGGAACGCTGGCCACCGTCGATGTCGCTAATCGCACATTACACACGCTTGCCAGCTTGCCGGGTTTTACTCGCGGTCTTGATTTCGCGGGGCCACTCGCCTTCGTAGGCATCTCACAGGTACGCGAAACAGCCGTGTTTGACGATCTCCCCCTGCTAGAGCAGCAAAATGAGCGTTTGTGTGGGGTATGGGTAGTGAATGTATCCAACGGCGAAACAGTGGCTTTTTTGCGCTTCGAAGAAGGCGTTCAGGAGATATTTGCCGTGCAAGTATTGCCTAACCGTCGTTTCCCCGAATTGCTGGAATTCGATGATCCGCTTGTCCGCAGCTCTTATGTCATACCCGACGAAGCTCTGACAGATGTCCCGGCAGCTCTGCGAGGAAATACTTCCCGGTCCCATAGCTCTTTAGCCAATCCGTCAGAGCACTAAATCTGATAAGGGGCTTCGTTGGGATAGGTATCAATTTGGGGCATCCTCTGCTGCAGCACACCCCCTCTGTTGAAAGGCGCCGGAAAAGGGCGGTTATGGTGTCATGCAAGCCGTGGTAGTTGAAAGTAGCCGCCCGTCGCTGACGTAAACGCTCGGCGGCTTAACGAAACATGCCGTGCGAGCTGTGACAACAAAAAAGACGCAATAACAGGAGAAAATCGTGGCTAAATGTGCTAAATGTGGTGCAAGTATCTCTGACCATGACCGGTTCTGTTCCTATTGCGGCACAC
>JAJRXO010000389.1 GCA_024276255.1 Chloroflexota bacterium
ATCTCACGATTCGTCGGTCTTTTTGCTGAATGAATCCTATTTCCATTCGTCTGAATTGTGGTATAATCCTAAACTCAGGGATTCCGGCGTGCCGGACACCCTCTGCTACCATTTTACCACATCTTTTTACACAAAACATCGGTTCTCGAGGGAACACGTGCAAACCATACGTATCGTTACCGACAGCAGTGCTCACATCACCGCCCAGGAACAAAAAGAACTGGGGATTGAAATAGTGCCTCTGCGCATACGCGTGGGCCGCAAAACCTACAAGGACGGCGTTGATCTCACTCCCGACGTCTATTTTCAGAAGATTCAACAGATCAAATCCCTGCCGCAATTGCTGGATCCTCAGTTACAGGATTTCATTAACATTTATCATCAGCTAAGCCGCGAGGCCGACGCCATTTTCTCCATCCATACCTCCAGTGTTTTGAACAACGCTTATCGCCTGGCGCACACGGCCGCGGCGTCGTTGCGCACAGGCACCCGCATTAGCGTCATTGATAGCGAAACCATCGGCCGTGGGCTGGGGATGATCGTCAAACAGGCAGCCCTGGCTGCCCAGGCTGGCGAATCCTCTGATGCCATCGGCCGCCTGGTGCGCGGCATTATTCCCTTTGTCTATTTCAGTTTCTTTGTCGACGATCTGTCCTATCCTGAACGCTACGGCCGCATCCGTAAATCACAGGCTCTGCTGGGCACCATGTTTGGCATCAAGCCATTGCTTGAGATCCGTGAGGGCAATCTTATCGTGATGGAAAAAGTGCGCAGCCAGTTGGATGTGGTGGATAAACTGTACACGTTCATCAGCGAATTCGCTTATCTCAAAGAGATCGCTCTGCTGCAAAACAATAATGCCCCCAGCGCCACTGCTCTGCTTGAGCAAATCGAAACCAATCTTCCTGACCTGCCGGTGTTTACCGACACCTATTGCCCGGCCCTGGCCACCCTGATCGGCCCCTCGGCCTTGGGTGTTTTCGTGCGGGAAGATCATCAGGCATGGTAGTGCCGTCCCCTGGCTTTAATGACCAACCCCATCTTGCAACTTTACAAAGTCCTGGAATTGGAGAAAAAACGCCACTATCGCGATGATGCCGTGTTAGGAGGCTTTGCCGAATTTGCGCGCCAGTGGCAGGTGGCAGCCCTGGCTGCGGCCACGGATGCCCGGCAGAAAGCCTGGGTACAAAAAACAGCAGCCACGCTCAGCGCCTATTCCCAACTCACCCCGGCTGCCCGTCCACAGACGATCCGGGAGATTCTCACCGAGCTGCGCCAGCTTCATAGCGCCCCGCCGCCTGCCCCGCCGCCGGCGCAACCTCGTCGCAAAAAGAGCCCCCCTGCACCGCAACCCGGCCAGGGCTTACTGGCCCCGCTCACCGTACTACCTGGCATTGGCCCCAAGCTGGCCGCCACCCTGGCTCGCCTGCGTCTCTACCAGGTGCAAGATCTGCTCTGGCACCTGCCTACACGGTATCTCGACTACAGCCGCCTGCAACAGATCAAGGATCTGCGGGCAGGAGAACAGGTGACCATCAAGGCCACGGTATGGGGCCTGAAATCCCGCCGCCTGAGCCGTAATCGTGTGCTCACCACCGTCACCCTTACCGACGCCACCGGCACCATTCGGGCCACCTTCTGGAATCCCTATATTCAACGCCTGCTGCGTCCCGAACATACCTATTTCTTCAGCGGCAAGGTGGGCATCTTCCGTGATCAACGGGTGCTGGAGTCGCCTGAGTTCGAGCCCGCCAGCGACGATCCCACCCACACTGCCCGCATCGTCCCTATTTATCCCCTCACCGAGGGCCTGTCCGCCCGCGTTTTACGCAAACATATTCGCGCCGTTGTCGAAAAATGGGCTCCCCAATTGCCCGATCCCCTGCCCCCGGCCATGCGGCAGCGGCTTGGTTTCCCCGTTCTGGGAGAGGCGCTGCGGCAGGTTCATTTCCCCGACGATGCGGCCAGCCTGGAGCTGGCCCGCAGGCGCCTGGCCTTTGACGAACTCCTCATCATCCAGTTGGGTGTGCTCAGCCAGCACCGGGCCTGGCAGGAATTGCCCGCCCAACCGTTGTCACTGGATGACAGCACACTGGCCGATTTTCTGACCGCATTGCCATTTCAGCTCACCGGCGCCCAGCAGCGCGTGCTGGCCGACATCCGCCGAGACATTGCCCGCCCCTACCCCATGACGCGGCTGCTGCAGGGTGATGTGGGCAGCGGCAAAACCGTGATCGCTGCTGCTGCCATGTGGGCTGCAGTGGCCAACGGCGCCCAGGCCGCCCTCACGGCCCCCACCGAGATCCTGGCCGAACAACATTTTCGCAAATTCCAGACGCTGTTTGCCCAACTCCTGCATCCGCAGCGCGGATGGCCTCTGCGCGTCGACCTGCTCACCGGCAGCGTGACAGGCCAGCAACGCCAGAATGTGCTCGACGCCATGGCTGCCGGCGATTCCGACATCCTCATCGGCACCCATGCCCTCATTCAGGAAAACGTACGTTTTCGGCGACTGGCGCTGATCGTCATCGATGAACAGCACCGTTTCGGGGTGCAGCAGCGGGCGGCCCTGCGCGAAAAAGGCGCTGCCTTCAGCAGGGAAGGCACCAACACGCCCCACACGCTGGTCATGTCGGCCACCCCCATCCCCCGCACCCTGGCCCTCACCATCTATGGCGACATGGATGTCAGCGCCATCGACGAACTGCCGCCCGGCCGCCAGCCCATCAAAACGTACTGGATCAAGCCCGGAGCCCGCAATCGCGTTTATCAATTCATTCGCGATCAGGTTCACGCTGGACGTCAGGCCTTCATCATTTATCCTCTGGTCGACGAAAGTGAGCATCTCGAAAATGTCAAGGCGGCTGTGGCCGAGCATCAACGCCTGCAGAGTAAAGTTTTCCCTGATCTCAAGGTCGGCCTGTTGCATGGCCGCCTGAGCGGCAAAGAAAAAGACGCCATCATGCGCGGCTTTGCCCGCGGCGAATACCACATCCTGGTCAGCACTGCCGTCGTCGAGGTGGGCATCGACATCCCCAATGCCAGCGTCATGCTCATCGAAAATGCCGACCGCTTCGGCCTGGCCCAGTTGCACCAATTCCGGGGACGCGTGGGGCGCGGCCCCCACGCGTCCTACTGCATCCTGGTCAGCGATCCCAAAAGCGACGACGGCCGCCGCCGCATGCAGGCCATGGAGCAGAGCAACGATGGTTTCGAGTTAGCCGAGATCGATTTGACCATGCGTGGCCCTGGCGAATTCTTCGGCACCCGGCAGAGCGGCCTGCCCGATCTGCGCCTGGCCCGGCTCAGCGACACCCGACTGCTGGAGATCGCCCGCCGCGAAGCCGAACAACTGATCGACCGCGATCCGCAGCTCACCCAGCCCCAACATCAACTCCTTGCCCGCCGTATCACCGAATTCTGGACCCAAAAGATGGATCTCTCATGATCAAAGCACTCTATCCCGGCACTTTCGATCCCGTACATTACGGGCACATCGACATCGCCCAGCGCGCGGCCCAACTGTGGGACGCCGTCATCGTGGCGGTGTACGATCGCCCCAGCAAAAAACTCATGTTTAACATCGATGAACGTGTGGCTCTGTTTCGGGAGGCTGTCGCCGATCTCCCCAACGTGCAGGTCCTGCCCTACAGCGGACTCACAGTCGATTTTGCCCGCCAGGTGGGCACCAAGGTTATGGTGCGGGGCCTGCGGGCCATTTCCGATTTCGAGTACGAATTTCAGATCGCGCTCACCAACAAGGAGCTGGCCCCCGACATTGAGTTCTGCGCCCTCATGACCAGCCTCGACCATGCCTTCCTTTCCTCCAGCATTCTCAAAGAAGTCGCCATCCTGCATGGTAATATCAGCACCATGTGTCCGCCCCATGTGCAGCGCGCTTTGCAGCAGCGCGTTCAGGACTGGCACGAGGCCGGCGGCAAGTTCGATCGCATCTAATTTCATCGGAGAATCTCTTGGCTCCCATTCCCACCCGCTGGATCCTACCCCGACCTGTCCCGCCCGAAATCCGGGCCCGGCTGAACTGGCTGCACCCCAATGTTGTGCAGATCCTTTTCAATCGCGGCATCACCGGTGCCGATGATGTGGCCGAATACTTCGGCCAGCACGTACGCCCTGACGATCCCTTTCGTATAAAGGGCGTATCCGAAGCTGTCACCCGCATCCGCCATGCCATTCGCAAACGCCAGCCCATCGCCGTTTATGGCGATTTCGATGCTGACGGCGTTACATCCACCGCCCTGTTGGTGCAAACCCTGCGCTCCCTCGGCGCCGATGTCATGCCCTATATCCCCCATCGCGTGGACGAAGGCTACGGCCTGAACAACGAGGCCCTGAGCTGGCTGCATCATCAGGGCATGAAGCTTGTCATCACCGTGGACTGTGGCATTCGTGCTGTGGCCGAAGTCGCGCATGCCAATACGCTGGGTCTCGATATCATCATCACCGATCATCATTCCATTGGCCCGCAGGTGCCTGATGCCCTGGTGGTCATCAACCCCCGTCAGGCCGATTGCCCCTACAAAGACCTCTACCCCGACCAGTTCAATGCCCTGGCCGGGGTCGGCGTGGCCTTCAAGTTGGCGCAGGCCCTGTTGCGGGCCGAGGAACAGAGTCCCCTGGGCGCCGCCACCACTGAATTGCCGGAAGAGGCATTACTGGACCTGGTCGCCCTGGGTACGGTGGCTGACATGATGCCTCTGCGTCATGAAAATCGTGTACTCGTCCAACGCGGATTGGTGCAGCTCAATACCGGCCAGCGCCCCGGCGTGCGCGCTCTGGCGAAAAAGGCCGGCGTGCAACTGGGGCAGATCGATGCCACTGCCATCGGTTTTCGACTGGGTCCCCGGCTCAATGCCGCTGGTCGCCTGAAAAGTGCCGCCCTGTCCTATGATTTGCTGATGGCGGAGAATGACGACGAGGCCGAAGACCTGGCCGACGAGCTCAATTATCTTAATCGCGAGCGCCAGCGTCTCACGCAGGAAGCCGTACAATGGGCCGAAGCTGAGCTGGGCGATAATCCCCCCGACCAGGTGATCCTGCTGGGTCGCGAGCAGCTGGTGCCCGGCATTGTGGGCCTGGTGGCCAGCCGTCTTAAAGAACGCTACTATCGGCCCGCCCTGGTGGCGGAGCTGGGGGGCACCGAGGTGCGAGGTTCGGCGCGCAGCATCCCCGAATTCCATATCACCAACGCCCTCGATCGGTGCAGCGACATCCTGGTGCGCTATGGCGGCCATGCTGCCGCAGCCGGTTTCACGGTGCAACGTGCTCTGCTGCCCGAATTGCGTCGTCGCCTCAACGACATTGCGGCCGAGCAACTCGGTGATTTTGAGCGGGTGCACAAGATCCCGGTCGATGTCGTGCTCAATTTGCACGAGCTCGACTATGCCCTGCTGGGCCAGCTACGAGAGCTGGAACCTACCGGCGCCGAAAATCAACCGCCGCTGCTGGCTGTGCCTGACCTGATCGTGCGCGACTACCGTCGCGTGGGCGCCGATGGCAGCCATCTCAAGCTGCGAGTTACCGATGGCTCCGTCACATTTGATGCCATCGCCTTTGGCAAGGGCGAGATGGCCACAAACATGCCGGTACGCGTCGATCTGGCCTTTCAGCTCGACGAAAACATCTGGCAGGGCCAGCGTTCGCTACAACTACTCGTACACGACATCCAGATCGCGGGTCGTGGCATCCCTCGCCAGACCGCCTCGATCGAGGACGATGTCCCCCCACTGTTTCGTAGCCGGCATGACTGAAGCCGGAAACCATTTCATCTCTCTTCACAGCCATATTCAAGGATCATTCATGCGCCGTTTATTTAAAACTCTCAGCGGTCCCCTCAAGGCAGGGTTGATTGCTGCTGCCATTGGTATCATTTTTGCCATCATCGGCATGGCTCGCGGCATGGTGCCCCTGCGCTTTGCCAGTATCATCATGGCTCTGCTGATCAGTGGCGGCAGTTGGGGCATCGTGGTATGGGCCATCGCCACCGCTGTGGCTGATGTCGAACACGATTTGATAGACGATACACAAAACGAGGCCTGAGTACTACCATGCACCTGCGCCCTCCCTTCGACGCCATTCGTGGCTGGCTGATTGACATGGATGGGGTCCTGTATCGCGGCCGCCAGCCCCTGCCCGCGGCCACCGACTTCATTCAGACCCTGCAACGTAGCCAACGTCCCTTTTTATTTCTTACCAATAACGCCACCAAAACCCCACAGCAGATCCAAAAACGCCTGGCCTCCATGGACATCCACGTCCCGCTGGCGGCCATCTTTACCTCGGCTCTGGCCACGGCCGCGGCCCTGCAGGAGCAGGCCCCGCCACCGCAATCCGTATTGGTGATGGGCAGCGATGGCCTGCAACAGGCAATACAGCAGGCAGGCTACACGATTGTCGAGCAGGCGGAACAGGCGCAGTGGGTGGTGAGCGGACTCAACCAGCACGCCTGCTATCAGCAATTGGCCGAAACCACCCTGGCCATTCGTCGCGGCTGCCCCTGGCTGGCCACCAATCCCGATCTCACCTGGCCTGGCGAGCGCGGTGAGCTGCCCGGCGCTGGCGCCATCACCGCCCTGCTGGTCGCGGCCAGTGGTCGGCAGCCCGTGGTGATCGGCAAACCGGAACCGGGCATTTTCCAGCAGGCATTAGCCCGGCTGGGCGTCGACCCGGCTGAGGCCGTGATGCTGGGCGACCGCCTCAGTACTGACATTCTCGGCGGTCAACGCGCGGGTCTGCGTACCATTTGCACCCTGACCGGCGTCAGCACTCGTGAACAGGCCCAGGCTCACACCCCCCCACCCGATTGGATCATTCCCGATTTACGGGCCTTGCTGCGTGACTAGGCTTGGTTTAGCCGGATAACGGAGCCAGCTCGAGATGACCCGGATAAATACAGGCGAATACCATTTCGCCGCCGAAGGATACTTATGCAACTATTACTTGATTTAACCCGCGCCCAACTGGGCGAACTCATGCAAAGCTGGGGCCAGCCCGCATATCGCGGCAACCAGATCTACGAATGGCTACACAGCAAGCTCGTCACCGATCCCGGCCAAATGACCAATTTGCCCAAGGCGTTACGAGAACGACTGGCGGCCGAAACCCGCATCTCGCCGCTGGAGCTGTTGCTGCACGTGGATAGCAAGGATGGCCTTACGCGCAAATCCCTGTTTCGTCTGCCCGATGGCAACACCATCGAAGTCGTGCTCATGCTTTACCATCATCGCCAGACGGTATGCATCTCCACCCAGGTGGGCTGTGGCATGGGCTGTACTTTCTGCGCCACCGGTCAGGGAGGCCTGGCCCGTAATCTCAGCGCCGGCGAGATCATCGCCCAGGTACATTGGTTTGAGCGCTGGCTACGCCAGAAAGATGACGATCGCAGCCTGCGCGTACAGCACCCTGCCCGCCTGACGAATGTCGTGGTGATGGGCATGGGGGAGCCTCTGGCCAATTACAACGCGCTCATGCAGGCGCTTCGGGCCATTGCAGATCCTGAGAGCTTTGCCCTCTCAGCCCGCCATATCACCGTCTCGACCGTGGGGCTCATTCCCATGATCGACCGTCTGGCCAAGGAAAGCCTGCCCGTGCGCCTGGCCGTATCACTGCATGCGCCCAACAATCGCCTGCGCAATCAGCTTGTTCCCATCAACAATCGCTATCCCATTCCCGCGCTCATGGCTGCCTGCCATCGATTCCAGGAACAAACGGGCCGTCGTATTACAATTGAATATGCGCTCATGGCTGGCGTCAATGATTCCCCGAATCATGCCGAGCAACTGGCTGATCTGCTGCTTGATCTGCGCTGCCACGTGAATCTCATCCCCCTGACTCCCATACCCGATTCACCTTATCAGCCCACCCCGCCCGACAAGGCCCAGCAATTCCTGCGTATTCTCACTGAAGCCGGCCTCAATGTCACCATGCGTCTTCGCCGCGGCATTGAAATCAGTGCCGGTTGTGGACAATTGCG
>JAJRXO010000390.1 GCA_024276255.1 Chloroflexota bacterium
ACCCGCTATGAAGCTCACGATTCAGGTGCACAACGTCAAGTTAACAGACTGGTTGGAAGAGTACGTAGAGAAGAAGATTGGGAGATTGGAGCGCTATTTACCGGAAACGGATGAGGCACGTGTTGAACTGCGCGAAGAAAAGACACGCAGTGCGGATGATCGGGCGGTAGCTCAGGTTACCTTGCGCACGCCGCAAACCATCCTGCGGGCAGAAGAACGCTCAGGTGACATGTTTGCCTCCATCGACGCAGTTTCCGACAAGCTGGAACGCCGCATCCACCGCTTTAAGGGCAAACGGGCCCGCAACCACCGACGAAAAGTGGCCGAAGTCAACATGGTCGAAGCAGCCATGACCGAGCCGGTTGCCGTCGAAGAGGAGGGCGTGAATATCGCCCGCGTCAAACAATTTGGCGTCCAGCCCATGGATCCCGAAGAAGCAGTGGAGCAGATGGAACTGCTCGGCCACGACTTCTTTCTCTTCCTGAATCCTGAAGACAACGCCATTAACGTCGTTTACCGCCGTCGCAGCGGAGATTACGGTTTGATTCAACCTGTGGTTGCCTGAACAAACCTTCACCACACACATTGATCTTCGGGCCCGCTGCAGACGCTGTAGCGGGCCCCATTCCACACTCGTCCGAAGCCACAATGAAGCCCAAAAAAATCTATGTCATCTGTACGGGGAACATCTGTCGCACGCCCATGGCCAAGGCCCTGCTGGAGCGAGAGATCATGCGTCTGGGATTGCAGGGTACAATCGAAGTGGACTCGGCCGGGGTCTATGCTGTTGAAGGGGCACCGGCCAGTCGCGGTTCACAGGTGGCCATGCGCGAGCGGGGACTCGATATCAGCGATCACCGCGGCAAGCAGCTGGAAACGCGGCATGTGCAGGAGGCCGACATGCTGCTGGTGATGGAAGAAAGGCAGCGCCAGATCATATTCAACAACTGGCCACATGCCCTGAGCAAGACCTATTTGCTCAGCGAGATGGTGGGAGAATATGATGATGTCGCGGATCCATATGGCCTGGATCAGGCGGCATACGATGAGATCGCAGCCCTGCTAGAATCCTATGTGTAGCGAGGCATGCCCCAGATACTGCGTCGCCTGGGGATTAAGGCGACGGAACAGTAGGCCGGGAGCCCGATCACGGCTCATTGATCAGCGGGTCATCCCGCCATAGCCACCAATACTTGAGAAACTCATAGCCTGCCATGATCAGGCTCAGTTGCAGGCCGCGCCAGCCATCGCGATAGCCTCGCCAGGTGATAAATCGGCGCCCAAAAGCCTGCACAGGACGGGTAAACAGATGTCGGAAATGGGCCCGTATGCCCTCGTTGCGCAGGGTCGCCGCCTCGAAGATGGTGTAGCGGCGTTGTTTGGCGTGAAATTGCGCCCAGGTATCATAATTGTAATGCACCAGATGCTGGCTGAGATAGTCCTCCCGACCATCGATGATCGCCACCTCGTGGACCTCGCGTTCGGGATCATAGTGCGCCCTGGAGCGGCGTAGCAGGCGTAACTGATGATCGGGATACCAGCCCGTGCCCCGCATGACATGGCCCACGATATGATTGTAGCGCGGCACCCACCAGCCATCCACATCATCCCGCTGGATGACCTGCTGCACTTCAGTAGCTAATTCGGGCGTTACCCGCTCATCGGCATCAACAAAAAAGACCCATTCCTCATGCAGCAGAGAAAGGGCTGTATTGCGGGCGATGGAAAAATTAATGAACTCGATGTCCACCACTTCAGCCCCGGCGGCGCGGGCTGCGGCCACGGTGCCGTCGCTGCTTCGGGTATCGAAAACCACCACCCGATCGGCAAACAGGCATGACTGCACACAGGCAGCAATGTGGCTTTCCACGTTGCACGCCAGGATAGCACAGCACAGGCTGGGCGATGAAGCTGGGGAGGGAGAGGGGTCAGTCATGATCAAAGCAGGGAGAGAACCGTATCGATAGCCTGCAGATAGCTGTGTAGCGTCGCATCATCGATTGTCTGTTGCCGGTGGGCAGCTAAGGCCTGCCGTCGCTGACGGGCCATGCCGGCGGCAATCAAGCGATGCGCCAGCATGCGCTGCCAACGAGGGTAGAACTTGGTATAATAGCGCAGACGGGATCGCCACAGGGCCACCAACATCTTGCTGCGGAACTGGCGGGCGCTGCGACCCTCATAATGCGTGATACGAGCCGTGGGCACGCAATAGAACGGCCATCCCGCGGCCTGGATGCGCTTGCACCAGTCCATTTCCTCGCCATACATGAAATAGCCTTCGTCCAGCAGGCCCACGGCATCGATCACCTCGGATCGCACCATCAGCGCCGCCCCCAGGGCAAAATCGATGGCAAAGGGCTGATCGCCGTCGTAGAGAACACGGGGATAACGACCGTTGAGCGGGGAGCTGAGCAGGCGGTGGGCGCCGGGAAAACGGGGGGGAAACAGATCGAGGAGGAGCTGGATGAGTCCCGGAAAGCGAAACGCGCTGTGTTGAAAGCTGCCATCGCCATAATTCAGGCGGGCGCCGCAACCCCCGGCACGGGGTGTACGGTCCAGGAAACCGGCCATGGCGGCCAGAGCGCCGGGCTGCACTTCTGTATCGGGATTGAGCAGCAACACGGCATCAGGCCGCTCACCCCGGGATGCGGCGGCGGGCCCCAAGCCCAGAGCCTGCAAACCGCGGTTGTTTCCGGCGGCAAAACCCAGATTCTCGTCGCTGGCGATCAGGCGTACCCGCGGAAAGGTAGCCGCCACCATGCTGGCGCTGTGATCGGAGGAGGCGTTGTCGACCACCACCACCGTGGCTGACAGGCCCGGAGAGCGCTCCAGATCGGCAAATACCGAGAACAGGCATTGCCGCAGCAGATCATGGACATTATAGCTGACGATAATGATGCCGAGATGCATTGGATTCGCTTACTGCCGGAATGAGGCTTCGCCTATTGATTCGGGTCGAGGATATTGACCTCGTGTACATCGGCGAAGTTGTTGACGATCTCCACATCTTCGTGCAACAGGCCGCCCCAGATGCGGAAAGGATTGCGCGGAGGTACACCCACCCAGATGATGGTGCCAAAGACCACGCCCCGTTCACCGGGATCGAGGAAACACTGTTCCCGACCATCCACAAGCTCACAGCGCAGGTCTTCCCGCCGGCCCACCGCATAGCGGAACGGCCAGTCCTGACCAAAATTGGATTGGTAATTGAGGCCAAATCGCCATGTACCGGATTGTTCGAACCAGCTTTTTTCATCCTCGGCGTATGCCAGCGTGTTGAAATTCTGGTCTGAGCGATACACAGTGCCTGGCCACGGCCCGGCCGTGCGGATGGGAACACGGCCGTAGTTCTCAATGGTGGCCGTGAAGATCATGGTGCCGCCAATGGGGATGTTGAGATCGCCGTCAGTGGGATCGAGCATGAGGACTTCGCCCTGCACGATTTCGGCCCGCGGTTTGCCACCGTTGACAATGGTCAGCGTGCTGGTCACAACCGTGTGATTACCCACCTTATCCCAGGCCTCGGCTACAACGATGTATTCGCCATCGGGGGGTGGATCAGCGCCCAGATCCACGCCACCATCATAATCAAACCAGTGATAACCGGGTTCGGTGGATTTGACATCGCCGGGATGTTCTTCCAGGGGATATTTGCGGTTGGGGTTATCGGTATCGCGAGGGTTGAGGAGATAGACCTGGATCTCTTGCACCTCTTTGGTCAGCCAATAGGTGATGGAGGCCCGATCGTCGATACCATCCTGATTGGGTGAGATCACCGACGGATTCACAGCAAAGTTACGGAATTCGGGCGCCGTGGTATCGGCATCGACGATGCTCAGCTCACCCTGCCGTCGGTCGATCACGCCACGGGCATCGGTTGCCTCGATCACCCAGGTATACTGACCATCGGGCAATACCCGGCCATCGATCACCCCACCCCACAACACGTTGTAATCGCGGGCCGAGCGGCTTCTATCCTTGCGGAAGTAATAGCGCTGGCCATTGGCGTCGACAAAGTAGATGGACACCTTGCTGGGTCGGCGGATGGAGTAACTGATGCTGGCGACGTCGCTGTCGCCATCAGCATTGGGGCTGATCACCGCGGGCTCGATGGTGGCATCGGAGATGAGGACGCCACCGCTGCATGCGCTGAGCCCCAACAATATCAGCAGGGCCAGCGCCGCGATCATGCCGTGTCGCCACAGGCGAGCGACCAGCGAGGGGAGGCGAAAAGGAGTTGCAATCATGTACATATTTGCCAGTCAAATGGATTTGTCAGTAAAAATCCGCCGGGCGGCGGAACTTCTTCAAGTTTAGCAGAGAACGGCGTCGAAAACCAGTTTCATACGCCCACTTTTCTATCGTCCTCCCGTGGGTGCTCCTCTCCCAGACGTTTATTGACACCCGCACTGCATAAAGATATCGGCCACGGGCAGTGAAACGTGCTGCACGCCGACCACCGTCTGCGAATCAGCTTCATACACCGTGAGTTGCAGATCAATGATGTTGCTGTCAATGGGTGGGGCGAAGGGCACGCGGCCGATGTAGCTCTCGCCAACCTGCCAGTGGCTGGTGGGGAACCCGTAGCCAGCCGGTCGCAGATCCTGACTGAGCAACAAACTGCCGTCAGGGCTGCGCACCTGCAATGCCACCTGTAAATCGGGCAGTGGCGTCTGCAGGGCCTGCCAGTACAACCATAACTCACTGGATGTGGCCTCAGCTCCCACCAGCCGCAACGATTGTCCGAAGTCCAGCGGGACATCGAAGCCGGGCGGGTGGGGAGGGAAGCTCGTGCCGGGCACAAAGCGATAGTGTCGCAGGCCGATGTAGGCAAAATCAGGGGTTGGCTGCAATTCGGTATAGCGATCGAGCAGGGTCTGAGTGACATGGCTGGGATCGATCACATCATCCTGCCACAGGAATAACCACACCCCGCCATGCTGATCAGCGATCCGGTTCAAAAGCGCGGCCGCCTCCTCCCAGCCCACCACCTGCCGCACGTCCAGGATATCGATCTGCGGCAGAAGATAGCGGGGCAGCGCCGGATCGGGGGGGAGATAGGCATCGAACACGGGATAGGCATGACCGGATACCAGCAGCGCGGCCTCGTCGGGCTGGCGCTGGAAGTACATCTCGCTAATCGCCTCCCTCCAGGCAGTTTTGGCAAAATTGGCATCGCCAAACCAGTTTCGCAGCCCGGCGGCCTGCGAGAGGATAAGAAAAACGGCCAGCGCTACAAATAACACCCGCCGCAGCTTCTGCGATGTCTTGCGGCGACCCTTCGCGACCGCTCCCCAGCAGGCGCTGAGGCCGGCGCCCACCAACAGGGCCCAGGTAGGCCAGGCGATCATCAGATAACGGGCATTGAATTTGGGCGTGCGATAGGCCAGCGCCAGAATCCCCAGCACGGGAACAGCAAACCACAGGAGGAGCAGCATGACCGGCCGCTGACGGGGGCGATGGGGGTTTCGCCAGGCCAGGGGCAACAGGACCAGCGCCACCACCGCGAAGCCCAATAACCAGAGGCGCGCATCCTGTTCGAGCATGACCTCCGTGGCTCCCACGCTGAAGTTCATGATCATATCGAGCAAGGCTTCGCCCAGCTTGAGCGTACCGCGCCAATAGCTGGTGTCGACATGATAGCGCTGTAGCATGGCGGGCAGCCAGGGAGCAAAACCCAGGGCCACGGCGATATG
>JAJRXO010000028.1 GCA_024276255.1 Chloroflexota bacterium
GTTATGGCCCTGGAGCCAGATCAATATTGTCGTAGGTAGCTGTGGAACGGAAGAGGATCACGCCCAGGTAACCATCGGGGTAGGTGGTATCGTTGACACTCAGACGTTTTACACCATCGAGATAGGCATCAATGCGGGAACCGCGGGCCATCACCTTGATACGATAGTTTCGATTCATCTGTACGGTCATGGCATAAGAATCGAGTACCTTGTACGGTGGCCGCTTGCTGATCTTGAACACGCCATCGACCGCATCCAGAATGACGTCGTACGACTTGCTGCCGTCCGCGTTGGCGCGGAAGGTAAGGCCCACGGCGTTGCCCGATTTGAGCTGCACGGTGCCCTCGTAGACGAAGTCATCGGCCATCCAGGAAGTCATGTTCCAGGCATTGCCCAGGGCGTATTGCCCCGCCATGAACGTACCGGGATTGGCCCAGGTGCCGTTATGGGCCGTCCAGCCCACCAGATCGCCGTCGTTGAAATGATCACTCACACGCAGGGGATGCGTGCGCAATACCAATGGCAGATAGAGCGGTATGCAGCAACCTGCCTGCGGGGTGGCTGTGGGCGTGGGGGTCAGGTTGCTGGCGGGGGTAGGTGTGGGCGTCATGGTCGCCCGCGGGGTAGGCGTGGGGGTCATTGTTGCCCGCGGGGTAGGTGTGGGCGTGGGTGTGACCTGCTGCTCTCCAGGCAGATAATAATCTTCGGTCTCGCCAAATTCGTAGCCACTGGCCGGACCGCTGCCGTTGCTGTGACCGGTGCGTTGTTCAGAAAGGGTGATGCGGAACCACAGCGGTTTGCCGGGATCGGGGTTCCAGGGGATAAAGGTCTGAGAGGTGAAGACATACTGGCCCGGCGCTCCCACCGTCAGAACCTGATTCTTCACGGCCCACTCTTCGGCAGGCAGCCCATCGCTGCACTCCATCACATCGCCCCAGGCGCCATTGCGATTCCAATCAAACCAGGCATTGAAGTAGTACAGATCCAGGGGATTGCCAGGCGGCACCGTCACCCCGAACACGATATTGGCGGGCTGGCAATGATTGAACGGAGTCATATCGAGCAGGCCGTCATCTGCCTCATCACGGTTGGGCACGTCAGCGGCGATGTCGATATTGTTGACCCCGTCTTCGTCGAAGCCTCCGGCCGCGTTTTCTTCCAGCGAAACAGCGTCACCCAGCCAGGCGCCGGCATGGGGATGCAGGTGCAGGGGGCCGAATGGCGGCGTGAGGGGAATGTAGACGGTGGGGAAATTGGCTGGCACGCCCGCTGGATAGGCGGTCATCTGCATGACGGGCACGAAATCGAATCCCGAGGGAGCATCCCCCAGGTCGTGGAATGGCTCGCTTTCCTGAACGATGCTCACGCTGGCCTCGTCGCCGGCAGTGGCGTGACGTCCGGCAGCGTCAACGGCATCGATCTCGACCCGATTCACGGTGGGATCGCAGTTGGGGCCGGCCTGAGCCTGAAACTTGACGCCTGGCCACGTTTTCTGTTCCCCGCCCGGCGGCATTCCTGTACTCCAGGCACTGATGTAGTTTTGCCAATCAAGCTGGCCGTCATTGGTCGGGTCGTCAGGATCCAGGTGCCAGCTGGGAGGCCAGCCCGTGGGCACAAAGCCCAGACAGGCCGTGTCGTACAGGTCGGTGAGCGCCGCCGTGGTGAGTGTGGTCGTGCCTGTGTTGGTGATCACAAAACTGAATCCAACCGGATCTCCCGGCGCGGCCACACCGCCGAAGGGAGTGATCAGTCTTTTGCTGATGGCGATGGCGGGGCCGGGCTCGGCAAGGATGCGCAGGCGAGCACAACGTTCGGGCGTCTCCATGAGCGGACCTTGCTCGTGGCGATATCCCGCCCAGATGCAGTTTTGGGTGGCAGTCTGAGGCGACGTGGGTTGGTGGGCATGGAACTTGACGCTGAAACTGAATGTCATGTTGGGCATCAGGGGCTGGCCAAAGGCGCTGATGATGTTGCTCCACACCAGTTGGCCATCATCGGTGGGATCATCAGGCGGGATGCCCGATGACTGGAACGACAGATACGCGGGATCGTAGTTATCCTCCAGATGCAGGTTGATGATCGGTTGATCGCCGACATTTTCCAGGCTGATCTTGAATTCGACGGTATCGCTGACAGCGGCCGTGCCCCCGACTGGCGAGACTATCTCCTTGCTGATCACCAGATCAACGCCAGGAAGGATGACTTGCACCGAATCGCACGATTCGCTATTAACGGGAACGCCGTCCACCACCATGTCGACAACGGCGCAATTGGTGCTCCAGCCTGGCTGGCGGGTGCGCAGACGCACCAACACCATAAAACTGTCGCCTGGCTGGAGAGGCACGCCAAAACCAAATGTAGGCGGCATGGTCAGGTCCGACCAGCGCAGCAGGGTTTCCGTGGCGGTGGTCATCACGAGCATCGGCTGTGGCGAGGCCATGACCACATCGAATTCAGCACTGGCGAAACTGTCCTCCAGGCTCAGCGAATGGAGGGGCCGATCGCCGATGTTGAACACATCGATGGCAAAGGTGACGACATCTCCCGATGAGACCGGACCTGCTGGAGGATCGACCAGGCGCTTGCGCACCACAACCGCCGGGCGATCGCAGGGCCCCACAGCGGCTTCATGATGAACAGAATTGTTTTCAAAGTTGCTCTCGGGTGAATCACTCGACACATAGGCCCCATTGCCGATAACGCCGCAATAACTATCATCCACGCGCACCTGAATCAATAACGTCTCACTACGACCGGCAGGCATGATGTCGCCCAGCACCCAATTCACTATGTCATTCGGTGGCCGTGAATCGACCTTGCTACAGCTGCCTGTTGAAGCCAGACACGAGATGAAAGAGACCGCGGACGGCAGATAGTCGACCACTTTCACAGCGACCGCACTCCCCGGGCCGGTGTTGGTGATCATCACTGTGTAGGTGATGATCGAGCCCGGCGACACGAGGCCGTTCGGCCCCACCTTGCTGATCTCAAGATCGACCTCTTCGCTGGCGGTAGCAGTGGCTGTGGCAGTCGGTGTGGGGGTGCGTGTGGGAGTATTGGTTGCGGGTGGGGGAGAGGTAGGCGTGTTGGTAGCCGGGGCACGATCCCAGAATTTATTGCCTGTGAGCGTCTTATTACCCAAGGGATTCGTATATTGGATCCAGTTAGCGGTAATCACACTGCCCCCCACCGTGGTCGCCCCATCAGAGGTGTAGCCGGCCGGATCGGTCTCGATGATGTTATAATATTCGCAGATCTCCGATGCTTCCAGACTATATAAACCGGTGCTGCCTGTGGTGGTGCTGCGTAAAAACGTACCTTGCTGGTCATAGTTGTTGGAGCAATACAGGCTGACGGTGACGCCTTGCAGAGGCGTACTGTTCGGTGGTTCGATGCCTGTCGAGCCGGCATAGACGCGACCCGAAAGGATTGGAACGGGCGGATCGGGCCTGATGTCTGTATGACCGGCACTGACGTTGTAGCCCACACTCATCAGCAGGCCGATGGCCAATATCAAACAGATCGCCAGGCTCAGCAGATACGAACGAGAAAGGTTCATCGCGAATTCCTCCTTTGGGTGTATCAGGGATCACAAATATTCGTCCTCGAGCGAGATTCTGCCTCAGGGCAGATCAGGAGATGAGGAAGCATGGAGATGAAGTAGCAGGCGCCCCCCCAAAAATCTCCTGCGCGCGGAGCAACGATGCACGCATCCGGTCGGCATCGCCGACCATTTATACACTGCACGTGGCTACAAAGTGGCTACACGCTTTGCATCCTGCTTGCGCCCTTGTTGCACCATTACTGCACCTTCTTTATAATGCAACTCAGGTGATTCAATATGAGTCTGCACTTGCAAAACGGCGATCGCATAGGAATTGTGGGCGGCGGGCCGGCAGGATCCTTTGCCGCCCTGCACCTGATAGATAAGGCGCGGCGCGCAAAGCTGGACCTGCAGATCACCATCTTCGAACCCCGCGATTTCACACTACCCGGCCCCATCGGGTGCAATCGTTGTGCAGGCCTGCTTTCCTCACGGCTGACGCGAGGCTTGAAGACCCTGCAGCTCAGCCTGCCGGACGATGTGGTGCAGGCGGAGATTCGCGGCTATTCTGTGCATCTGGGAGATGATGTCGTTCAGATTACACAACCTGATCCCGAGCGGCACATCGTCAGCGTGTATCGGGGAGGAGGGCCGCGCATGTTGCTCGGCCCCCCCACCGCCAGTTTCGATGCCTTTCTGCTCTCCCAGGCAGAACAGCGAGGAGCCCTAATCTGCCATCAGCGCGTACGGAAAGTGACGCTCGATCAGCGACCCGTAATTCATACTCGCTGCCAAAGCTACGAAGTTGATTTTCTGGTATTGGCCACTGGGGTCAACAGCCATTCGCCGCTGGCCCCCGAATTTCACTATCAGCCACCCGCCACTGAGGTCATGGCGCAGGATGAATTCTTGCTGCCGGAGGGATGGCCCCACGATCATGTGGGTGCGTTTTTCGACAATCTGCCGGGCCTGACCTTCGGCGCCTTGATCCCCAAAGGTCGTTATGTCAATATCTCGCTGCTGGGACAGGGCCTGCGCCTGGATGCGGTCGAGGCCTTTACAGAGAATCTGGATCTGCCCTTCAGTAAAGAAAAAGGCTCCGGCAGTTTATGTGGCTGTACCCCGCGCATAGCCGTGGGGATGGGGCACAACTTCTACGGCGATCGCTGGGTGGCGGTGGGCGATGCGGCCGTCACCCGATTGTACAAGGATGGCATCGGCTCTGCCTTCCACACGACGCGCCACGCCATGCAAACGGCTATCCAACACGGAATCAGCCGCCATGATTTTTCTCGCGGCTATCATCCCTATTGCCGAATCGTGAATCGCGATAATCGATATGGGCGCCTGCTCTTCCGCATGTGGCATATCACCACACGCTCATCGCTCATGTTACGGGGCTGGAAGAAGGCCCTGCAGGCAGAAGATGAGCTTCCATTTCAGCAAAAGGTGCACGTACGCCTGCTTTGGGGTATGCTTACAGGTGACGAACCCTATCGTGATCTCTTCTGGCTCTCAATTACTCCCGGCTCAATCCTCAGTTTCCTGCACGGGATAACTCAGCGCCCTGAATAAAACCATGTCTATTTCCCTTGGCCCCATTGCGGAAGGTGCACGTATCGTTATCATTGGTGGCGGACCCGGCGGGACCGGTTGCGCGCTGGCTCTACATCGGCTGGCGCAGGCCCGGGGTCGCCGCCTTGACATCATCCTGCTGGAAGGCAAACAATTCGCCGGAGAACGGCACTATAATCAGTGTGTGGGGGTGCTGTCTCCGCCTCTGCCCTCCCTGCTGACTGAAGAACTGGCCCTGCCATTTCCCTATCACATCAGTCGCGGGGAAATTCAAGGTTATATTCTGCACACCGAGCATGAGACCCTGCAACTGGATGAAAACCACGAACCGTCGGTGGCCGTACGTCGCATTCAGTTCGATGCCTATATGCTCGATGCGGTGCGCAAACGCGGCATCACGGTGATCCCGGCGCGGGCAGTGGATGTGGAGTTCCATGCCGATCGGGTGATCGTGTACACCGAAAGCATGCCCCTGAGCTGCGATGTGGTGGTGGGCGCCTTCGGTCTGGACGAGGGCAGCACCACCATGTGGTCACGCCTTACGGGATATCGACCACCGCATTTTCTCGATTCGGTGGTCACCAAGTATCATCCTGGCGAAACTGAAATCAACCGCTTCGGCTCCTACATCCATGCTTTCTTGCTGGCCGATCCCCGTATCGAGTTCGGCGCCATCACCCCCAAGGGCAATCATCTCACCATCAACATTGCCGGCCAGCGGGTCGATGTGCCCACCATGGCAGCTTTTTTACAAAACCCCGTCGTCACGGCAGCGCTGCCCAACATCAATCAGGCGGGACTGCTGGATTATACGGATCTGCGATTTTACAAAGGCCGCTTTCCCCGCTCGCTGGCCAGGCGTTTCTATGGCGACCGCTATGTGCTGGTAGGCGATGCCGCAGGGCTGGTGCGCGCGTTCAAGGGCAAGGGAATCACCTCGGCCGTGCTCTCCGGCATACGTGCTGCCCGCACCATCGTCCAGTATGGTATCTCGAATGCCGCTTTTCACGAGCATTACCGAACGGCCAACCGCGACATCATCAGCGATCTGCCGTATGGCCAGCTAATGCGCCACGTGACCATCATCCTCTCGCGGATGCATTTACTGGATCCGGTGTTGCGGGCGGCGCGACAGCAGCCGCTCCTGCAGTCGGCGCTTTTCGACGCCGTATCCGCGCACGAAGCATACCGCCAGATATTGCTGCGCACCCTGCGTCCGTCAGCGGTGCGCAGCATCATGCGCGAGATGATACACGTGTAGATGGAGAAGGACGTACGCAAGGCAATGGGACAATAGAATCCCCGCCAGTATTGCGAGGCTTATTCGGGCAGCAATTGTTGCACATCGACCATGCGGGGCATGGCTATCATCGTACCGGCCCGGCTGGCGGCAACAGCCCCGCAAGCATTGGCAAATCGCACGGCTGCCGCCAGATCGACCCCCTGCAACAGCGCCAGCACCAGACCGGCCGTAAACGCATCGCCAGAGCCGGCGCTGTCCACCAGCCTGATGGACAGTGCGGGCTGGCGCCCGACCTGATCCCCCGAAGCCCACAACGCCCCCCTGGCATCCAGCTTCAACACCACAGCCTGCGGCCCCTGCGCCAGAAGCTCTCTGGCCGCTGCTTCTGCCGCTTCGTCGCTGGCAATGGCATATCCCACCATGGCCTCGGTCTCTGCCTGATTGGGAGAAAGAACCGCAGCCTGACGCCAGATCTCTGGCGAGTAGGGACGGGCAGGGCCAGCATCGACAAACACAGGCACATCATGCGCCCGTGCCATGGCCACTGCCTGCAGCAGACAGGATTCGGGCGCCTCGAAATTAATCAGCAAGCCATCCAGCCGGGGCAGCAACGGGGCCAGGGCCCGGGCCAAAAGCTGGGGAGAGAGCGTCTGGTTGGCGCCGGGATCGATCATGAACGCGGTATGCCCGCTGGACTCCACCAACAGGATGCCGGCGCCGGTAGGCGTCGTGGGATCGACCTGCAAACCCGAGATATCCACCCCCTCCGCCTGCAGATCCTGCCGGGCCTGCCTGGCAAACATATCATCGCCGGTCTGCCCTAGCAAAAAAGCGCGGCCCCCCAGCCGCGTAAAGGCCACGGCCGCGTTGGTGGCCTTGCCGCCGGTCATGGCCTGCACTCGCTGCACGTGCATATTCTCACCGCTGCGGGGAAGCCGCGAGGTGCTCACCACAATATCAGCCACGACCGAGCCCAGAACAGCTATCGAAACACGCATAAGCCGATTATGGCACCTGCTCTGCAATACGCACTTTGGTGATCTTGGGCCCATCCATTTCCAGCACAGTGAGCACATAAGGCCCGATCTGGCATTCGTGCCCCACCACGGGAATCCGGCGCAACTGATACAGGATAAGCCCGGCCACGGTCTCGTAATCATCCGCTTCCGGTAACAGGATGCCCAGGACATCATTGACTTCATCCACACGCAACTGGGCGTCGACTTCGAAAACATGATCTTCCAGCCGCCGCACCACCGGTTGCGTGGCCCAGTCATCCGTAATCGATCCCACCACCTCCTCAACCAGCTCCTCAATCGTGACCAGGCCCGCCGTGCCGCCGAATTCATCGATCACAATCGCCAAACCGGTACGCGAGGCCCGCATCTCGGCGAACAGATCTCCGATCTTGCGCGACTCAGGCACCATCATCGGCTCCTGGATCAGCCCCAACTCATCCACCCGCACCTCCCGCGACCGTGGGTTTTCGGCCAGGAAAGCCAGCATATCCTTGATGGCAATAATCCCCACCACATGATCCAGGTCCTCATCATAAACGGGAAAACGCGAGTGGCGATGAGTGCGGAACAAATCCAGCAGATACTGCAATGATTGCGAACGTTCGATGCCGATGATATTGGGCCTGGGCACCATCACCTCTCGCACCACACGATTGCCAAAATCAAAGACCCGATCCAGCATCTCTCCCGCCCCTTTTTCGATCAAGCCCTGCTGGCTGCTCTGCTGCACAATCGCCTTGAGCTCATCGACCGAGAAAAAAGTGCCATGATGCGTCGAACTCCCCTTGATGCCCACAAGGCGCAATACCATGGCCGTTGACCGGTCCACCACCCACACAAAGGGCGAGGTCAGTTGCGAAAACAACCTCATGGGATAGGCGATGAACAGGGCAACTTTTTCTGGGAAACGAATAGCGAACAGCTTGGGCGCCTGCTCGCCAATCACCATGTGGAAAAACGAAAGAATGAGCAATACCAGCACCGATGCCACCCCAATTGACGTGGCGTCGGAGAAAAACTGCCCCAATAGGGGGGAAAGAATCGGATTCAGTAGCCTGGTGATGGGCTCTTCGGCCACAATACCCAATAAAATGCTGGCCGCGGTAACGCCCAGCTGGGCGGCGGCGATGGCGCGATCGGGGTCTTCGAGCATTTTCAGCACGATACGGGCGGGGGTTGAACCCTTACGCGCTGCCTGTTGCAGGCGCACACGCCTGGAAGTCACCAGCGCGAACTCGACGGCAACAAAGAATCCATTGAACAGGATGATGAGAATGCCGGCGATCAGGGGGCCAATAATACTGGCTTCATGTACTGGGGTCATAAAGGTTTAACCATAAGAATGAATCACTAGCTGCCAACAGATGCGGCGCCGATAGCGACCAGCACCAGAAAACTATTGTAGCAGGCATGGCTGAGCGCGGCAACGCTGAGCCCCCAGCGATTGCGAATCCACCCCAGCATCAGCCCCAGGATGAAGATCAGCAACAGGGTGGCATTCAGATATTGCACATGGTGCAGGGCAAAAATGAAGCTGGTGAACCCCAGGCCAAAGACGGGCTGCAGGGCGCCGCGATACAAGAATTCCTCACCCACACCGGAAAGCAAACCCAACAGCAGCGCCCCGCCTACACTACTAAATGCGCTTATCAGAACCTCGTTGATAGCATCGGCGCTGGCCACACTATCGGGAAACAGCAGGGCGATCAATGCCCCTACCACCATACTCACGCCCACCAGGCCCATGGTGAGCAACAGCGCCACCCCCACATCATGGCCGGTCAACGCCCGTAGGCCCAGTCGCCGTCGCACGGCCGGCCAATCACGACGCATGCCCAGCCCCACGCCCAGCAAAGCCAGTGTTACCATCCCCACACTCTGCGCAGCCAACTCGCCCATGCCAAAATTCAGGTCCAGATCGGCTAGCATCGCCGGATCAGGCAGGGCCTGCACCAACGCCAGATTGCCTCCGGCGTACAACAGGGCCAGAACCAGGGCCGTCAATGCCACCGGGCAACTCAGACATTGCCCGCGTATGATTACCGATCGTCCCCGCCAGTCAGCCACGGCGGCCAGAGCCACTAACGCCAGGGCCAGCAAACCCACGATCAACAGCCGCACTGCCATCTCGGCGGGCAGCAGGGGGATCTGAGAGGCTGACAACCCTGACAGTTGCGAAGTATCGACCGTCAGCAGGACCACACCGCCTGCCGTCACCAGGCCGCTGA
>JAJRXO010000391.1 GCA_024276255.1 Chloroflexota bacterium
CCTTCCTGGTTCCGCCCTGTTCGGGCCATGGCATACGTTGCCGATTGCATTTTCCTCGGGGGTCATCTTTGACAGTTGACCGGGGATGCACTAAAATTTTATGGTTTGCCGCCATGACTCTGCCAATGCGCGGTCGGGGCGGCCATTTTACGCCATCATTTCTTCAATATAAGTCGACTTCCTGCAGTTGGCTTTTATAAAATGCTAGGTTCTGGAGGACCGATGAAGGTTTACACAAGCGACAAAATTCGTAACATCGCCATGCTTGGACACTCCGGCGCGGGCAAAACCATCCTCACTGAAGCCATGATTCACGCCACTGGGGCAACCAATCGGCTGGGCCGCGTGGAAGATGGGACGACTGTATCGGACTGGGATGAAGAAGAGATCAAGCGCACCCAATCCATCAACATCAGTGTCGTTCCCTGCGAATGGAAGGGTCACAAGATCAACGTGCTGGATACTCCTGGCTACCCCGATTTCGTGGGTGAGATCATCAGCGCCCTGCGTGTGGCCGAGGCGGCCATGGTGGTCGTCGATGCCGTTTCCGGCGTCGAGGTGGGCACCGAGCTGGCCTGGCAGTATCTCGACCAGCGCAAGATGCCCCGTTTCGTTTTCATCAACAAGATGGATCGGGACAACGCCAACTTCGACCGGGCGCTGCAAAGTCTGAAGAACGCGTTTGACGGCAATTTTGCCCCCTTCTTCCTGCCGGTGGGCAGCGAGTCCGAGTTCAAGGGTGTGGTTTCTGTTCTTGATGGCAAGGCTTATCTGGGCGCCGAAGCCAAGGCTGCCGACGTGCCGGAGGAGCTGGCCGAGGCTCTGGAGGAGGCCAACCTGACCCTGGTGGAAGCCGCTGCCGAAAGCGATGACGAATTGCTGATGAAGTACCTGGAAGGCGAAACACTGACCGCCAAGGAAATCGCCGACGGGCTCAAGAGCGCCATCCGAGCCGGCGCTGTGATCCCGGTGCTGTGCGGTTCCGCCTCTCATGAGCTGGGTGTACGCCCAGCCATGGACATGATCCTGTCCCTGGTTCCTTCGCCCGCCGAAGCCGGCCCCTATCCGGCGTTGATCGACGGCGAAGAAGCGGAGCTGGAAGGCAAGGCCGATGGCCCCCTGGCGGCGCTGGTTTTCAAGACAATCGCCGATCCCTTTGTGGGACGGATCAATATCTTCCGCGTGTTCTCCGGCACCATACAGTCCGACTCGCGTTTATACAACACCGTCAAGGAAACCGAGGAGCGCATGGGGGGTACATTTACTCTGCGCGGCAAAGAACAAATCCATGTGGGCAGCGTGCTGGCCGGCGACATCGCTGCCGTGGCCAAGCTGAATCATACAGCTACCGGTGACACGCTGGCCGAGAAGGGCAGCAACATCATCCTGCCACCGCCCAAGTTCCCCAACCCCCTCTACGCCGTGGCCGTGCGCCCCGCCACCCAGGCCGACAGCGCCAAGATCGGTAGCGCCCTCAACCGTCTGGTGGAGGAGGATCCCACGTTGAGCTGGTACAACGAACCCAGCGTGCGGCAGATGATCCTCTCCGGCATGGGGGATGTACACATGACCATCGCCGTGAATCGCCTGCAGAGCAAATTCGGCGTCAATGTGAAGACCGAGTTGCCCAAGGTGCCCTATCGCGAAACCGTTTCCCGCACCGCTTCGGCCTCCTATCGCCACAAAAAGCAGACCGGCGGCGCCGGTCAGTTCGGCGAAGTCCATATGCGCGTGGAGCCGGGCGAAGAGGGCAGTGGCCTGACCTACACCTGGGAGGTGTTTGGCGGCGCCATTTCCTCCTCCTTCATGCCTTCCATCGAAAAAGGGATTCGTTCCGTGATGGAAAATGGCGTCATGGCAGGTTATCCCGTTGTTGATGTGAAAGTCGCTGTCTATGACGGCAAAGAGCATCCCGTTGATTCCAAGGACATCGCCTTCCAGATCGCCGGTCGCGAGGCCTTCAAGAAGGCTTTCCTCGATGCCGGGCCTGTCTTCCTGGAACCCATCTACAAGGTGGAAGTGATCGTGCCCGAGGAAAACATGGGTGACATCCTGGGCGATCTTAACACCCGGCGGGCCCGTGTGCTGGGCATGAACACAGTGCGTGGTAAAAGTGTGATCATTGCCGAGGTGCCCTACGCCGAGCTGCTGCGTTACGCCAATGATCTGCGCTCCATGACGCAGGGACGCGGTATATACAATATCGAATTCCTGCGCTACGAAAAGGTACCCAATCACCTGGCGCAGAGCATTATCGACGCTGCCAGGAAAGAAGAGGAAGACTAATCAGGTGTGTGCGGCGCCCTTGTGCTGCGTCGCACTTCCCCCGATCTTTGACAGAATACTTTCATCTAGCGTACAATAAAGGTGTTCAGGCGACGTAGCCAAGTTGGTTAAGGCAGAGGTCTGCAAAACCTCGATCGCGGGTTCGAGTCCCGCCGTCGCCTCTTTGATTAGCGCCAGGTGATCACTGGCGCTTTTCTGTGCCCGATAACCCATACGCGTCCCCCCCCTCACTCAAATACTCCAACTTGACGCAATCCCCGCTCATTGCTATCATTCATGCAATACTTCGTCGCCTGGGGCGGTGGCGGAATTGGCAGACGCAGCGGACTTAAAATCCGCCGAGCGAAGGCTCTTGTGGGTTCGAGTCCCACCCGCCCTACTTTCAACCATGCGGGGGCGCCATGGGCCGACAGCCATGACAAACAATGCTGAAGCCAAGGCGATGGGTCGAAGCCTGTCGCTGATTACCATCAACAAAGGAGTGCAGCTGCTGGGCGGCGCCTTATGGGCGGCGCTCATTCCTCGTTGGCTGGGGCCTGAAGTCTACGGGCAGTTTGCCCTGGCCATGGCAACCTCTTTGCTTCTGTGGTGGGTGGGCGATTTCGGGGGGCTGGAGGTGTTCGGACGCCATATTCCCGCCCTGCAAAAGCACAAAATGCAGCAGGCGCGCATGCTGGTGGGCCAGGCTTTTTTATTGCGCCTGCTCATTGCCCTCACGCTGCCGCCGCTCATGCTCCTGGTAGGGCCGTGGATCGCCCCCTGGCTGCGAGGATGGCCGGCCGCCCTGGTGGGGGTGTCGGCCGGACTGCATATTATTTCCTGGACCAGCTTTCATCTCCTGTATGCGCGCAAGGAGATGGGCAAGTGGGCCACGGAACTGGCCTGGCGCCTGACCACGCAATTGCCACTGGTGCTGCTGGTGGGCAAATGGGGCCTCACGGCACAGATGGCCGCTTATGCCGCCAATGAACTGATCTATCTCAGCCTGGCTTTGTGGTGGACGCGTGATTGGTTCGGCCGCGACAATCTGCGACCCAATTTTGCCTTATTACGTCCTTATCTGCGCATGGGCGCCGGATTCTGGGCCACCAACGTGGGCCTGATCGTGCTCTTTCGCACCGGTACCCTGCTGGCGCAGATCCTCACCGGCGATTCGGCGCAGGTTTCTTTTTTTGATCTCTCTCTCACCGTCTTCTTCCTCATTCACACCATCATCGATCAACTGATGCGGGCCTTCCTGCCCACCGTGAGCGAATTCCACGCGGACGGACAGCAACAGCGCGTGGCGCAATGGCTACAGACCGTCACGCAATGGGGGGCCGTGCTGGCCATGATCGCGGTGATTGCCGTGCAATTCAATGCCGACTGGATCATGCCCCTGATCCTGGGCCATCAATACGATCAGTCAGCCATGGTCTTGCGGGTGATGCTGCTCTCGCTGCCGGCGCTGGTACTGGTGGGCGTAGGCACGGTGGCCACAG
>JAJRXO010000392.1 GCA_024276255.1 Chloroflexota bacterium
AGACCGCTTTTTGCACAAAGGGGATCAGGTGATCCATGATGGGAAAAACGCCGCTAAGTGAGCGTCCCATGTTCCCCAAAAAGGCAGGCAGGAGGGTCATGAAAATGGCCCCATAAATGGAACCGGAAACCGAACCCAGACCGCCGATGATAATCATGGCCAGATAGAGGATGGAAATATCGACCGTAAAGCGTTCCCACGTCACAATCTGCCGCCAGTGGGCGATAAGCGCCCCGGCCATGCCGACAAAAAAGGAAGACGTGGCAAAGGCCAGCACTTTATATCGAAACAGATCAATGCCCATGACCTCGGCGGCGATATCCTGATCACGAATGGCCACGAAGGCCCGCCCCACGCGTGTACGAAAGAGATTCACCGTGGTGATGACTGTTACGATGCACAAGGCCAGCGCCAGCCAGTAGAATTGAAATTCGCTGAAACGCATGCGTGCGCCCTGGAACCACAGATAATTACGCACATTCAGGGCATCAACGCCCCCGGTGACAGCATCCCAGTGCGTTACCACCCAGACAATGATCTCCTGGGCCGCCAGGGTAGCAATCGCCAGATAGAGACCCTTGAGCCGCAGGGAGGGAATGCCGAAAATGCCGCCCACCACCGCGGTCACGAAGGCAGCCACTGGAATAGTGATCCACAGAGGCAATCCCATGCGCGTGGCCAGCAAGCCGGCGGTGTACGCGCCCACAGCCATGAATCCACCCTGCCCCAACGAGATCTGGCCTGTAAAGCCGGTGAGGATGTTCAGGCCAATGGCAGCGATGATAGCGATGAGGATCTGATTGGCCAGAGTGAGATAGTAGTTGTCGGCCACGAAAGGCAAAACCAGAATGAAGACAATGATCAGCGCCAGGCGTATTTTTTGCGCCAGGGTGTGGCGCAGGGCCATGTCTTTTTCGTATGTGCTATGAAAAATACCGCTTTGCATAGGTTCACGCGTGGGGAAAGGTGTGGGGTGAAAAAAGGACGACTCCGGGATTCTCAGACACGTTCAATGATTTCCTGACCGAACAGGCCGTAAGGGCGCACCATGAGGATGAGCACAAGTACGATGAAGGGGATCACCTGGCTAAGGCTGCCATCGCCGATATAACCACCGCTGTAGGCCTCGAGCAGGCCGATGACGGCGGCGCCAATGAGGGCGCCAGGGATGCTGTCGAGCCCGCCCAGAATGACCACCGGAAACACGCGCAGGCCAATACCGCCGATGTTGCCGCTCACTTCCAGGGTATTGGCCACGATCAGGCCGGCAACAGCCGCCGTGATGGCAGCGATCGACCATGAATAGGCAAAAATGCGTTTGACGCTGATGCCCATGCTGAGGGCAGCCTGTTGATCGTCGGCCACGGCCCGCATGGCAATACCCTGGCTGGAATATCGGAAAAAGAGACTGAACAGCACCAGGAATCCCACGCTGAGGGCAATGGCCCATAACTTGTCGGTGGTCACCACCGCATTCATGATGTACACTTCGTGCTTGGGAATAAATGCCGGGAACACCTTGGGATTGGTGCCCCAGATGCCATTGACGAGGGCCTTGAGCAAACTGGCCAGGCCGATGGTGACCATGATCACCGAGATGATGGGCTCACCGATCAGAGGGCGCAGCACCAGGCGCTCGACCACCACACCCAGGGCCACGGCCACAATCATGGTGAGCAAGACGCCCAGCGGCCACACCAGCCCCAATTGGCCGATCATGAAATAGGCTACGTAGGCGCCCACCAACAGAAATTCACCCTGAGCGAAGTTAAGCACATCGCTGGATTTGTAGATGAGTACAAAGCCCAGCGCAGCCAGGGCATAAACAGCGCCATTGGTGAGGCCAGCGAGAGTCAGTTGCAGGAGTTTGTCCATCGCTCGTCTTCCTGAGTGAGTGAGATGCGATCAGGGCGCAGAGGTGGGGATCAGTTCTTCGATACGCAGTCGTGTTTTTAGCAGTGCTGTGCGTCCATCCTGATAGGTAATGGTTGTTTCCACTTCCAGGAAATCAGAATCGCCATACAGGGCAGCGATAATGTCGGCATAACGTTCAGCCACAAAACGGCGGCGCACCTTGCGGGTGCGGGTGAGCTCGGCGTCATCGGCGTCCAGCTCTTTGTGCAGCAACAGGAAGCGACGGATACGGGCCGCGGGCGGCAAATCGCTGTTCGCCTGTTCCACATGCCTGCGCACCAGCTCGTACACCTCCGGTTTCTGCGCCAGATCGGTGTAAGTGGTGTATGCCAGTTGATGGTTTTCAGCCCATTTGCCTACATTATCCATATCGATATTGATCATGGCAGACACAAAAGGCCAGTCACCGCCAAAGACCACGGCTTCCTTAATATAGGGGCTGAATTTGAGCTTGTTTTCGATGAACTGCGGGCTGAAGCGGGTGCCATCGTGCAGGGTCATCACGTCCTTGGCCCGATCGATGACGATCAGGTGACCGTCCTCGTCGAAATAACCCGCATCACCGGTGTGCAGCCAACCATCTATCAGGGTGGAAGCTGTAGCCTCCGGATTTTTGTAGTATTCGCGGAACACAGCAGGGCTGCGCACCAGGATCTCGCCGTCATCGGCCAGTCGGATCTCGGTTTCGGGGATGGGTTTCCCCACGGACTGGAATTTGACATCGCCGTCACGGTGCAATACAGCAATGCCGCTGACCTCGGTCTGGCCATAGATCTGCTTGAGATTGACGCCCAGCGCATGGAAGAAGCGGAACACATCGGGGCCCAGGGCAGCGCCGCCGGTGTAGGCGCGGCGGATGTGCCGCAGGCCAAGGTGATCCTTGATCATCTGAAATACCAGCCAGTCAGCCAGGAAATAGCGTATCTTCAGCCCCAGTGAAGCCTCCTCCTTGTTGAAGCGTTTGTCGGCCATCTCGTAGCCAATGGGCAGGGCCCAGTCGTAAATGCGCCGCTTCAGCCATGTACTGTCTACGATTTTCACCTGCACCCGACTAACCATGTTCTCCCAGATGCGCGGCGGCGAAAACATCATATGGGGGCCGATCTCGCGTATGTTTTCTGCTACCGTTTCCGGCTCTTCGGGAAAATTGAGCGTAAAACCGATCTGCAAACCGCAGGCTATCGACATCATCTGTTCGCCAATCCAGGCCAGCGGCAAAAAGCTAACGAATTCATCGTCGGGCGTCATGGGGTCGACCTGCATCAGGTTGCGCCCCATGCTGATGACGTTGTTGTGGGTGAGCACCGCCAGCTTGGGATAGCCGGTGGTGCCGGAGGTTGTGGACAGAATGGCAATATCGCTGCGCTTCCCCCTGGCCACCAAGGTCTCGAAAAGACCGGGATGGCTCTTCTCATATGCCTGGCCTCTGGACTCGACCTCGCGAAAATCCAGCAAAAAGGGCTCGCTGTAATTTCGCAAGCCCTTGGGATCATAATAGATTACTGCCTTCACATCCTGCAATTGCGGCCACAATTCGAGTATCTTGTCCACCTGCTCCTGGTCTTCCACCACCAGGAAATGGGCTTCGCTGTGGCTGATGATGTAAGCCACCTCGCGCACAATGCTGTCCTGGTAGATACCGATGGATTTCCCCCCCGCGCTTTGCGCTGC
>JAJRXO010000029.1 GCA_024276255.1 Chloroflexota bacterium
CAGGATTGGCAGTAGCGCCGTCGTAGACTGTGGCTGCCACATTTGCAGCGGCCAACGCCGCCACGACGGGATCACAGAGCCCCACTGCCTTCACACCGGGATCAGTGAGCACAAAAGCATGACGCCCGCTCAGGCGGCGGGCCAGCTTCCCTGCCTGATCGACTACACCGGCACCCAGGAGCACTGTACCGGGAAAAAGAATCTTCTGCGTCACGATGTTACTCCATCGATCAATCATGGTTCACATGCCTCTACCGACATCTCACGCACTACGCAATACGCAACACGCAATCCGTCCCGCGCCTCACGAAATCGATCCAATGCCATAGACGCCGTACAATGGCTGGTGGCGTTGAAAGCGGTCGACCGCGTACATGTCGATGGGCACACGGGGATCATGGCCGAGCACGGTGGCAGCCAGGGCCTCACTGATGGTAGGGGCCAGCTTGAAGCCATGGCCGCTGAATCCCACCATCACGAAAAGGCCCTCGTAGCCCGACACGGGCCCCAGCAAGGGGTTCCAGTCGGGGGTAATGTCATAGGGGCCAGTCCAGCCTGCGGTGCAGGCGGCCTCTCGAAAGACGGGCATGCGATTGCTGATCAGACGATCGATTCGCTGGATATGCGTCATATCCACCTGATCGGTCAAGGTGTCGGCGTCTTCAATCGGATCGCCATGGTCGCCGGTGCCCACCAACACGACGCCACCGGTCTCGGGCCTGAAATAGATCTTGTCGGGCGTGGTCAGGTCCTTGACCACAGGCCAGTGCGCCTCATAGGGACGGTCGATACGAAGGGTGATTACCTTGTGACGACTGATCTCATAGGGTAGGGTCAGGCCGATGGTGCTTGTGAGACGATTGGTCCAGGGCCCGGCGGCCAGGATGAGGTTGGGGCTCACGAAGTCGCCGCGGGGCGTGTTGACCACCCAGTGGCTGCCATTCGCCTGCAGGCTCAGGGCGGGGGTGTGACGATGCACAACCACGCCCAGGTCCTGCGCCCTCTGTGCATAGGCGGTGGTGGTGAGATAAGGATCGACATAGCCAGCCATGCTGTCGTAGCCGATTAAATCCACATCATGGAAACTGAGAAGCGGATGTAATTCATGGGCCTCGGCCGGGCTGAGTACGGCCGTATCGATACCGAGTTCGTTTTGCTTTCGGAACACGGCCAACATGTGCTGGCGATGGTCTTCCGGCCCCACGATCAGATAGCCGGTTTTTTGCCAACCGACATCGCCGCCCACATGCTCATCGAAGGCGGAGAAGATTTTCAAGCTCTCCACCGCGTGCAACATATTAGCGGACACTGAATAATGGGTGCGCACGATCGCACACGATTTGGCCGTGCCGCCGCTACAGATCGCCCCGCGTTCCAACAGCAGCACGTTTTTTGCGCCCTGTCTGGCGAGATTGTAAGCTGTGGCGCTACCGTACAATCCGCCGCCAACAATCAGATAATCTGCCGGATGCGTACTCATCCTGCCTCCTCACGGTTGAGAACAATTACGGCTGAGCGAAAACGATAAAAGCGTGCCCGGTCGCGGCTCTCCTGCTGCGCCGTCAGGGAACGGCAATGGCAGCCAGGCGGGCGCCGGCCAGGCGGATTAAGTCGTGGGGTTTGAGTTCGATGCCGGCCAGGGGATCGCCGCTGCTGATATTCACGTTCCGGCAGGCGGCAATGGCTTCATCGAAGACCACCGGCATGTCGGGGGGCAGGCACAGGGGAACGACCGCGCCTTGCACAAAGCCAGTCACGGCTGAGATTTCCTGGCGGCTGGCAAAGGTGAAGCGCTTCCAGTCGTCGTCCAGAAAAGCGCGTACGGCCTTTGGGTTCAGGCGCATGTGGCCCAGCACACAGGCCATGACATAGCGGCGGGGCTGCGCCTTCTCTCGCAGCAAGATCGATTTCACCATTTCTTCCTTCACAACCCCGCGCTGGGCGGCCGCGGCTTCCACAGTGAAAACGGGCTCGCTGTGCAACAGAAGGCGGTAAGGCACACCGGCCGCCTCCAGCAATTCAGTGACACAGGTTTGGATGGCTGACATAAGCTGGCACCAGAACAGTTAAGCCCGGGCGGGGGCCCAGGCTTCATCGGAAGTACGTGTTTATGCGGCCTGATTGCGAATCTGCATGAACTTTTTGGCCATTTCCACCGCCACCGCCGCATCCCGGCAGTAGGCGTCGGCGCCGATCTCCTCGGCGAAAGCGGCGCTGAGCGGGGCGCCGCCCACCATGACGGTGAGCTTGTCGCGGATACCAGCTTCCTTCAAGGCCTCGATCACCGTCTTCATGTACGGCATGGTGGTGGTCAGCAGGGCGCTCAGGCCCAGGATGTGGGGATTGTGCTCCTCG
>JAJRXO010000393.1 GCA_024276255.1 Chloroflexota bacterium
ATACCGTGGTGGGCGAGCAGGGACTGCAACTCAGCGGCGGTGAACGCCAGCGCCTGGCCATCGCTCGCGCCCTGTTGCAGGATGCACCGATCATGCTGCTGGACGAGCCATTTGCGCATCTCGACAATCTCACCGCCGCCGTCATCTGGCGCGATCTGCAGGCAACGCTGAGAAGTCGAAGCGTACTCCTGCTCACTCATCAGCTGCTGGGCCTGCCGCAGATGGATGAGATCGTGATCCTGCAGGCAGGTCGCGTGGTGGCACGCGGAAACCCTTCCCAGTTATGGCAGCAAAACACCACCTACCAGCAGATGTGGGAGCTGACCGCCATGCTGGGGTAGTTGTATGCAGGCTCCGCTATTTCTGGCAGCCCTCGCTTGTATGCTAGAATCGGGTGACACAGGGCGCTGACTGCGCCTTTCTACTTCCCTTCACGAGGTTAGCCCCATTTGAAACGCTTGCAATTCTGGCTTGGCATCCTCATCAGTGTTATTTTTCTGGTTTGGGCCATGCGTGAGCTCAAACTGGCTGAGGTATGGCAGGCTTTACGCACTGCGCGCTACATCTGGATAGTGCCCGGCGTCGCCGTGTATTTTTTCGGCGTATGGGCGCGTACCTGGCGCTGGCATTACATGCTGCGGCCATTCAAATCCGTGCCGCTCACCCGCCTGTTTCCGGTGGTTTGCATCGGTTACATGGGCAACAACATCTACCCATTTCGCGCCGGTGAAGTCATCCGCTCGTATGTGCTCAAGCGCAAGGAAGATATCAGCATGAGCGGCAGCCTGGCCACCGTCCTGGTCGAGCGTATTTTCGATGGCCTGGTCATGCTCTTGTTTGTATTCATTGCCCTGCCCTTCACGACCCGCGTGCCCGATGTGTACCGCACCTGGGTGATAGGATTCAGCAGCGCTTTTGGCGTTGCCCTCGTCATCTTCATTGCCCTGGCGGCACACCCCCCCACAACCCGCCGCCTGTACGACTGGCTGGCAGAACGCCTGCTGCCGGAGCGTTTTCATGACCGTGTGGGCGATCTTTTCGATCGCTTCATGATGGGCCTGGCCTCGCTGCGCAGTGGCCGCGATGTGTTGATGATCTTCGCCACCTCGGTGGTGGTGTGGCTGGCTGAAACCGTGAAATACTGGTTTGTGATGCATGCCTTCGATTTCGAAGTGTCGTTCCTGGTGCTGATGTTGATGAACGGTATTGTCAACCTGTTCACCTCGCTGCCGGCGGCTCCCGGATATGTGGGCACCTTCGATGCACCGGGCATCGAGATCCTCGACGTTGTCGGCGGCGTGAATCGACAGGTTGCCACAGCCTACACGCTGGTGTTGCACGCAGCCCTGTGGCTGCCCATTACGGCCCTCGGTGCTTACTATTTCTACAAAGAACAGCTTTCGTGGTACGATTTTGAGCGGGCCGGAAAAGCTGCGATGGGCGACGCCTGAAATGCGCTCACTGGTCCATTACTCTCACCCTACCCTGACCATCGGGCATTAGACCCCGACTGCGAAAGAGGTATGTCATGAAAAAGATCACTGTGCTCGGCGCCGGTTATGTCGGTTTGGTGACCGCAACCTGCTTCGCCGACCTGGGCAACCGTGTGGTGTGCCTGGACATTG
>JAJRXO010000394.1 GCA_024276255.1 Chloroflexota bacterium
CCATCCACCCATGTGGCCCCATCCGGCAAGCGATGCAACCACCTCTGCCCGGCTATGAAATAGGGCGTAAAAGCCCCCTGCCCCTGTCGATATTGAAAGCTGATGTGCTGGCACCACTGATAATCGCCCCGCCGACAGAACTCGCAGGAGCCGCACACCACCACCGGCTCCACTGCCACCCGATCTCCAGGTCTCCAGCGCTCAACCTCGGCCCCAACTGCTACCACCTGGCCTGCCAGCTCATGCCCCACGGGAATCGGCGGCTGCACGGCGGGATGACGGCCGCGATAAATATGCAGGTCGCTGCCGCAGATGGTAGCGACCTTGACTTTGATCAGTACGTCTTCGGGGCCCAGGGGCGGCAGCAGCACATCCTGCACCGCCAAACGGCCGGGCTCCGTAACAAACACCATCGGTCGTGTACGCATTCTCATGCCTCCTCCTCCTCGATGACGGAATTGCCCAGCATGCCCAGATGCGAGATGCGGATGGTCACCTGATCGCCGGCCTGCACAAAGGCCCGGGATGCGGGCTGCGCACCCAGGCCCTTGGGGCTGCCAGTCAGCAGTAGATCGCCGGGATACAGGGTTGAAAGACCGGACACATAGGCAATAAGGGTGGGGATATCGAACAGCATGTCGGCAGTGTTGCCCCGCAGTCTGGGCACATCATTGATTCGCAGCTCGATATCGAGGGCGCCGAGATCGGGGATGTGATCGAGGGGCGTCAGACAGGCACTGAGGGGCAAAAAGGTATCGGGCAACTTGCCGGTCTGCCACTGCGAAGTGCGGTTTTCCAGGTCGGCCGCGCCCACATCGTTGGCGATGGTCAGGCCGGCCACATAATCCCAGGCTTGTGCTTTGGGGATGTGCTTACCCTGACGCCCGATCACCACCGCCACCTCCGCCTCGCAGAACACCCGCTTGCTGTCCTTTGGCAGCACAATGGGCTCCTCCGGGCCGATGATGGTGCTGGCGGCCTTGAGGAAGAGTACGGGATAGGGCAGGTGGGCTGGGGGCTGGCCGGGCATGGGATAGTTCATGCCCACGCAGATTATTTTTCCGGGCGGAAAGGGATAGGAAGCGGCCCAGAAATTTCTCACGACTCACGCGTCCGGTTGAATTGAGGTGGCCGTTTTTCCAGGAACGCCTCACGCCCTTCCACGGCATCGGCCCCGCGACCGGTCTGCACCCGGGCCTGGCGCTCGGCTGCCAACCCGGCCTCGAATCCCTGGCGCAGGCCCACCACCACACAGCGTTTACAGGCAGCGATCACCGGCGCAGAGAATCGAGCTATCTTCTCGGCATAGTCCAGGACAAAGGCCATGAGTTCATCCGCCGGCACCACGTACTCCACCAGATGATAGTCCAACGCCTCTTGCGCTGAGATGGTGCGCCCGCTCAGCAACAGATCCAGTGCCCTGCCCCGCCCCACCAGCCGGGGCAGGCGCTGGGTGCCGCTGCCAGAGGCAAAAGCACCCACGTTTACTTCGGGGAATCCGATCTGCGCCGTGTCGGCAGCGATACGGATATCAGCGGCCAGGGCCAGCACGGCTCCGCCGCCCAGGCAGTAGCCGTTGAGGGCGGCAATGACAGGCAGGCGGGAATTCTCCAAAGCAGCATTCAATCCCGCCTCCCAATACTCGTTCTCCAGTAGCCAGCCTACTTCCTGGCTGAAATCGCGGATATCGGAGCCCACGGAAAAGGCCCTGTCCACACCAGAGATCACCAGACAGCGCACGTTCTTAACCGACTCCAGTTCAAGCAGGCGGGCGAGCAGCGCCTGCTTGACGCCAAAACGCAGTACGCCCAGCGGTTTGGACTGGATCTGAATCAGGGCCACGCCCTCGCGCGGATAGCTGACGGCAATGGCTTCGGATTCGACTTTTGTATCCATACTGTTTTTTCCTCATGAAAGGGCAGAGACGGCTGATTTTACGTTATCAGGTTTCGCAACCGGGCAGGCAGGTTGATCCGGGGTTTGGCCAGCAGCGTGGGGGCGTAGTTCATCAGCTCGGGCCGGAATAAGCGTTCATCCATCAACCGCAACTGAGGCGAAATCAGGGGACGAAAAGCCATGTGAGCGAGCACATCCCGCTGTAGATC
>JAJRXO010000395.1 GCA_024276255.1 Chloroflexota bacterium
ATCTGAAATTCTATCCCGACAAGCCGGAACAGGCGACGCGGCTGCTCGATCAGGGCAAGGCGCAGGTGGCGATCCTGATACCCACCGGCTTCTCCCAGACGCTGTTCGGCGGCGGTGAGGCGACGGTGCAAACACTGGTCGATGGCACATTCCCCACCTCGGCGCGGGTGGTTCAGGCCTATGTCGATACCATCAACGACGTGTTCACCGCCCGTCTGCTGGCCAATCACTTTGCCGAGTTGGGCGCCGGAGATAGCAGCATACTGGCCCCAGCGGTCACAGCTGTTCCCCGCGTGCGCTACAACCCGGCCATGAAGAGCGCCAACCTCATCATCCCCGGCCTCATCGGCGTGCTGCTGATGGCTTTCCCGCCCCTGCTCTCGGCTCTGGCCATCGTACGCGAGAAAGAGACCGGCTCCATACAACAGATATTCGTCTCGCCTGTACGACCGGCCGCCTTTATCATCGGCAAGCTCATTCCCTACGGCATCATCGCCTACGTCGAGCTGCTGCTGGTGCTGCTGGCCGCACAATTCTGGTTCCGGACGCCACTGGCAGGCAACCTGGGGCTCTTTTTGCTGGCCTCCATCCCCTATGTGGTCAGCACCGTGGCCATCGGCCTGCTGGTCAGCACCATCACCCGCACCCAACTGACCGCCATGCTGTTGGCGCTTGTGCTCACCTTCATGCCCTCGTTCCTCTTCTCCGGCTTCCTGTTTCCCCTGTTCACCATGCCCGCCGTGCTGCAGGTCTACTCCTATCTTTTCCCGGCCCGCTACTTCATCGAGATCACCTACGATGTGTTCCTCAAGGGTGTGGGCCTGGAGGTGTGGCTGGGGCAGTTACTCATCCTGAGCCTGTACACGGCAGCGATCGTGGCTTTCGCCGGCATGCGCTTCAAGAAGAAGGTAGGTTGAAATGAACTTTCATCGACTGTCCGGTTTGATGCGAAAAGAATTTATCCAGTTTTTCCGCGACAAGGCATTGGTCATCCTCATCCTTTACACCTTCCTGGAGATCGCCCTCTGTGGCTGGGCATTGACGCTGGAAGTGAAGAACATGCCCATGGTAGTTTACGACGCCGATCGCTCGGTGGCGAGCCGGGCGCTGATCACGGACTTCTCCCGTCTGGACAGCTTCAAGCTGGTGCAGCAGGTGGACAATCCGGCCGAGATCAATGACCTGATGGACAAGGGCGTCGCCCAACTGGCCCTTATCATCCCTCCCAGCTTCAGTCGCGACCTGCAGAGCGGCACGCCCACCCAGGTGCAATTGCTGCTGGACGGCTCCAACAGCACCATTGCCGGACAGGCCATGGCCGACGCCGGCGGTCTGCTGCGCGCTTACAACGAGCAAATCATCCTGGAGCGGGTGGATCGCAGCGGTCAGGCAGGGCACAGTTTCCTGCCGCGGGTGAAGAACCTGGTGCGGGTGTGGTACATGCCGCAACTCAAGTACGTACATTTCATCATGCTGACGATGTTGGCCATTGCCGTGCTCATGCTGGGCGTGCTCATTCCCGCCGCCGGCATCGTACGCGAGAAAGAGGCCGGCACCTTCGAACAATTGATGATCACCCCCATCACCGGCGCCGAACTGATCATCGCCAAGATCCTGCCCATGCTCCTGGTCAAGCTGGTGGGTCTGACCCTCGGTGTGGTCATGTCCATGTGGCTGTTCGGCGTGCCCCTGCGCGGCAGCCTGCTGCTGTTCTACGGGATATCGGTGCTCATGTTCCTCAGCAGCAGCGGCATCGGCGTGCTCATGGGCGCCTTCGCCCAGAACATGAAGCAGGTCCTGTTGCTGGCGTTTTTCATCCTCTTCCCGCTCGCCTTTCTCTCGGGCACGATGGTCCCCATCAGCAACATGCCCCCCTTCCTGCAATGGCTCACCTATCTCAGCCCGCTGCGTTACTATGTGGAAGCCACTCTGGGCATCTTCCTCAAAGGCGTGGGACTGGATATTCTCTGGCCACAGACCCTGGCCCTGGCACTGTACGGACTGGCTTTTCTGACCTACAGCACCATGCGTTTTCGCAAGAGCCTGGCCTGAGGCCAATAATGTCCGACTTTGACAGAAATCGGACTTCTACACCTCTTTGCTCGGAGGAATAATATGACA